>JAUVYZ010000034.1 GCA_030602845.1 Phycisphaerae bacterium
ATGCTTTGATATAGATGAGGCCCGTAGATTTCCCAGTTGACCAGTGACTCAAGATTAATACCTATACACCCTTGCTCCTTGAGGTACGGAATGTCGTGCTTCCAAGCAGAAAGCTTCGAGAATGGTACCAGGCATTCTGCAAGGTTGTAGTTATAAGTGCGATAAGCTATATGCTTTGCCACATCAGCCCAGCCATCGATTACCTCGGCAAGCTGCATCCTACTGGCTGAATTAGGACTGCCTATTCGGTGGTACCGAGAGTAGCGAATCGGAGCAATCCAGGCAACCAAGTTTGGTGACAGCTTACGACCGAAAGTCGGTGGTTGAGTGTAGTCCGCATAGCAATAAAAGCTCAATAACCAATCAGGATGTACCTTGGCTACCTCCATGGCAGCTTTGTCAAGGAAATTCATGTATCGGTTAGTCACACTGGGCATGCCTGATGAAGGCTCGATATTACTTGGGTCGTCTTGTGACCGACATCTATCACACTGGCAGTATCCGGTCCCATCAGGTGGAGAAACGGATGGATTGTACCCTCCTCTTGAAATAACACCTTGTGCAAATATTCTGCGTAATTCTGGATTCGACGTGCAGTACCAATCACCTTTTCTTCGCTTACCGTCCCGCAAAGCGAAATATTCCGGATGAGTCTCGAACAAGCTATCGTCGACATACTTGCCCCATGCATGCCCCGTTGACATCGGCAGACCACCAGCACCGTTCCACACCTTCCAGAGGTTCTGCCTGCTCCATTGCGAACCCCAGATTCTGCGGAGCATAAAGCCCGGCTTTTCAGTTATGTTCAACCTGCCTACAGTCACGGTTTTCGTTCTGGGGTAAACCTCGCCCACATCATTATCCATAAAATATCTGCAGCCCAGCTCTTCCAAGAACCGGCAGACGGCTTTTACTGTAGAGGTCTCATTTTGTCCGGCAATAAGAATTTTCGTCCTTCCATCGCTGACAATACGTAACCCCTCTCCTGTCGGGCTGTTTTTGTCGTCGAGATTCAAACCAGCTCTTATAGCCGCCGCCCCCACATAGATGACGGGCCTATCGTTTGGAGCCTCACTAACAATTCTCAACCTTACATCCGTAATTTTCTCTATCCAGTCGGCCAGTACTCTGGCTGCCGTCTTATCATTGCAGGCAAACTCACCTCCTCTTTTCTTTGTCCTCCTTTTCTCCTGCCCGTGCATAAAGGCCCCGGTAACCTCCTGCTTCACTATTACCGCCATTGGCTTGCCATCTTTGACAATGTCGATGCCGCGGCTCTTCGCCGGTAAGCAGGAGGCTGCAAGAACCACAAATAAAACCATGGTTGCACGTGTTGAAACCATCATTTCTTTTTGCTCCGAAGTCGAATTTCTACAATGACATCAGTGCACATGGTTATTACGAACAGCACGAGCAACTGCCGCAGGTTGCTGCTTTTTACATCGAAAGTTAAGTTTAACGGTTTCATCGTATGAATTAAGATGACCCATAAAACACAAGGTTATCATAAGTTCGCTTATCTGCACGTTTCTGTTGGTGTTTATTCAATTCGCCGTGATATTCACAATGGAAGAATCGGCTATCAAATATAGGCTGGGGCATCTTATCACTTCTGCTTTCCAAGACAGCCACCAAGTGCAATAATGCCAGAGGAATCTCATCGCCGGTCCTGGCATACTCCCGTCCAAGCCGTGGGAACAAGCCGGTTTCTTTTTGTAATTTCAACAGATTATCTGCAATGCGACATGCCAGCCGCAGCATCGAGCGATCACCGCCGGCACGATACAATTCAAGGAGGACATAAATCATACGCCAATCTGCCCGAACCGTATCAAAATTCAAAGCTTGCTTTTTTCCAGTGGGTAAACCAATATCGCCTATTCCCATAGATTGCGCTAACTGACGAACCATTTTCCAGTGCGCCTCATCTTTGGAAAGACGATAAGCCATAGCATATCCCCACAAGAGGGCCCCATCGGGATTGCGAGGAGCGAAAGACTCGGGTATGTAATATCCCTTTTGAGCTTCTCGCCATTTCAGAGGAGTGCCATCTATCATCAAAGCGATGAATTGTCCGGTTTGAGAGTCATAACTACGGCGGGCATATATCTTTAGGTCCTCAAGTGCCCATGCTATAAATTCACGTCCCACATCTGCGTATTTATCTCCTGCTTTGAGCAGTGTTTCTCCAGCCTGCATTTGGACTAACGGTAGATGGTGGTAACGGGATGTTTGATGATATGAAGCAACAATCTTGGCTTCGTTAATCGATGGATGAACGTGTCCGAGAGCATCTTGTGCCCGATCGTGCTTGCGATAGCTTAGTTGCCCCCCGCACAATCCTGTCTTGGGGTGTTTTCCTTGTTGCCAACGATAGGTTAGTCGCCGTGTCCACCTTAGAGCATCCTTATCTTGACCCAGCACAGCAAGCATGGTTCCGCTGTGCATGAGAGGTGGTGTTACATTGGCGAAAGAGAGGTTACTGCCTTTCGCAGGAAAAGGCACCTCGATATCAGTATCAAATTTATGGTTCCACCTGGGCTCTGCGGGCTTTTCTGTATTCGCGTGTCGATTGTAATCAAGACGATTCCAATCAAGGATATGAGTGGCCCAAATCGCCTCCATCAATCTGTGCGCGGATTTAGGGTCTACCTCCCACATGAAGTGGTAATAAGGCTGGTGGCCTTTCATTTCATGAATGCCGTCATACTGACCAACCGGACGTTCTTGTTCCAAATCCCAGGCCAGATGACCACCCCAGTAGAGCAGACCGTTCGGGGATTGAAGATGTTTCAGCGCGTAACGGGTTGCATCCACAGCCGCCCGGCGATATTGGGAATCCCCTGTCAATGAGCTTAGGCCGTCAAGAGTACGAACGAGAGGTTGTTGACTGGCAAAATTTGATAATACCCAGGATTGCCCATCCTTTTTCCATATCACTGGTTTCAGACTTTTCGCATGAAGGCCGTCGACAAATAGAGGTGTATGTTTACTTCCGTACGTATCGAGTCCTTTTTCAATCACAGTATCTGCGAAGTTCTGAACAGCTTTTAGGTATTTCTCGCTGTCAAGCTCCTCTCCATAACAGAAAACTTCTTGGGGAACGATCGTGATAAACAAGGAAAGGATAAAAATCCCTTTAACTGCAATAGTCGAAAATCGTCTTGACTTCATCGCAATCTCCATGGCTTTTATGCTCGCGCGTCCTATGCAATATATTCATACGGGTGGTGCGAGGGCACACCATCATAGCGACAATTCTTGAAATATCAAGTCATTATGATAATATCCTTTTGCTAAGAGATTTATTCTGAGTATCAAGAGCAAGTGTTTAGATCATCTGCTTAACTGGTGGACCAATGGCTTTACCCGAAGCAGCTAACACTGCCATCCTCATGTACAACTATGATCCGGCCATAGCGGTCAACAAGAAGGCCTCCGGGAAGTACTGCTGATGGCAGCCGCTTCCTCCACATGACCTTACCAGTATCGGGAGCGAGTCCAGCCAATATCCAGTTTGAAGACAGTGAACGGGGCCGCTGCTCTCGAAGCTCTGTGAGAATGGCGTTTTTCGCAATTACAAACGCAACCGTGTCACTGTCCTTAAGTTCCTGTGCAGTCCAGCTCTTCTTGAGCGTGTTTGCATACCTGTACTGTTGGCGAAGGTTTATCGGGCCGGCTTTCTCCAGGTGCTCAACGAGTACACCACTGTTTATGCACGCGGGCATACTCAGCGGACCATTGGCCATGACAAACCTGTCTGTTGACCATGCCGATGGAATTTTCCCAAATCCAATGTGTATGGCCTTGCCGATTCCACCACTGCCGATCTTTGCAATAGTGAACGCCGCAGGATTCACGTAGTTACGAAGCCCTGAATACCGGAGGCGTCCGCCAAAGATTAGGTAATCTCCCCCCAGAACTCCTATCTCCTCGCCACGATTAGTCCGCGGTGAACCGTTACCGACGGATCTTGACAGACATTTGCCATCCTTCAAGCTGTAATAGGCGGGGGAAATGATATTTCCACCTGGCATCCAAAGATGATTGCCCGCAATAGTGAGAACTCCCTGGGCGGATACTCCCTTTCTCAGCAGCTTGTCCAAGTGTCCTGATGTTGTATTATTCCATTTCGGTTTTCCAGATTCGGCGTCCAGCGCATACACGTAAGTACCATCATAGTCAATGATGCCTGCTGCCGCATAGGCAACGCCTTCCTGGACCAACACACCGCTCGTAATCGGCCAGGTTGAGCAAAGCCTGTCATAAACCATTATCCGCCTTTCCACGGGTGCCACTCTGAAGCGCCAGAGGAGCCGCCCCGTGGCTGCCTCAAGACAGTACACTGCGCCATCGCCTGATCCCACATAGGCCCGTCCTTTCCAGACGGTCGGCGGCTGTGCAATCGGTCCTGCTGTAGCAAAAGACCACTTTAGAATGCCTGTATTACCATCAATAGCACGAACCTTTCCATCGTCGCCGCACAGAAAAACAAGTTCTCCTGCAGCCGTAGGAGCACTCGGCCTGTAAGAAGCTGATGCACGGTACGTCCAAAGCGATTTCGGATCGGCCGGGATAATCGCGGTTGAACAGGCACTTCGGTTGTTGCTTCCTCGGTAGGTGGGCCAATCTTCCTCGATAATCTCAGGAAACGCAGCCACAGAATTGCTTCCTTCACACACCTCAAGCCGTTGTGATACCGGGTCTTGGACCTCTACCCTGAAATCGCCTGCTGAGCAAAGTCCCGAAGTACCCATTAGCGAAAGGTTGCAGTCGCAAAGCCATGGCCCGATATAGAGCAGTCCGTTTGCCGCGATGACACCATCGTTGCAGGCGGGTCGCATCGCGCCGTTGAACAATACCCTTCCAATGTTCCTGTCGTAGCGGGTCAGACCTTCGGGCCAGCCCCGACAGAAGAACGAATCCGGAGTTGCGGTCAGGCGTGCACAAGATCGTTTTGCAAAGCCAAGGTCTTTCATGGTCTTGCCTGTCAATGGCTCCAGCATGAGCGTGCTGCCGCCCGGGCCTATACCCACGATGAGTTTGCTATCTGCATAGAGCATATTGGGATTGTTCGTCGTCTTCTTTCGCGTCCATAGAAGTTTTCCGTCCTTGGATGAGATGGCGACCACGTTCATTCGAGTTTGTGCCTGAAAGAAAATCGCATCAGGCGTATACAAGCAATAACATGTTGTTCGGAATCCTGGCGTTGATTTTAGGCCCCTGCCGGGCTCTTCTATCAGGCGGACCACTTTGGGGTCGTTATTTCGCCACTTGACTTGTCCGGACAAAGCATCGATGCAACCAGTGTACTCACCTGGACAGTAAAAGAAGATTTTACCATCACCTATCACTAAGGCCCTGGAATCGATCTGCTTATCTTCTGAGTGTCGCCAGAGGACCTTCTTCCGCTTGATGTCATAGGCAGCAATCATCGTGCCAAATCCCCATGGTACTTTCGCCTGATAGTAACCGGGACTGAGCTCGCCCCAACTCCAGTGGCTATGCTTGCTGCGCACTATGGTCGTTTCCGAGGAATCCTTGACGGTGCCGGCAAGAACGTAGAGCACTCCATCCTGTAAGGCGATGTATTTCCATTCGCCTTCGATTTCGGGGATACTAATTCTATCCATCTCCCTGCCGCTTTCAGGATCCAGTTTCAAGCACCCATCGTTTTCGATCATGTAGAAGCAATCTTCGGTGGCAATGAACGCAGACCTGTGCACGAGGTAACCGTCCGGAAGCTTGCGTGACCACAGGAAGGTTCCGTTATAACCGTTTCTGGCTAACAGAGTATTGAGCCATAGTTCCTCGCGTCTGTGGTGTGCTATGTGACCTAAGGCCGTGAAAATACGCCCTCCGGCTGCGGTAGTGATGGCTGGCATCGCAGAATATAGAGGTCCCCCGAGCCACTGGGTTCTGTAGGGAGCTTTTATGACTGTGTCTTTCGACACAGGATTGTTGTCCGGCCCGTGCTCCCAATGACTCCATGAGTCTGTGCCCTTTGGCTGTGGCTTTGTGATTTCCACCCACGATCCAAAGGTATCTTTTCCAAACTTGAAGCTGGTCTCCTCGGTGAGGTGCTTGAGTATCCATTGCGATAGCTGTTTCTGAGTCAGTTGCCGCTCTGCGCCTCTAACAGTACCAATAATAGCTTTTCCACCGGGACGCAGGACACGCATGATCTGCTTGATCGATAAGTCTTTCAATTCGTGGGGGACGCCAGTCCCCTGCCCTGCGGGTTTAGCACCAAGCGGAGCAAGCACCACATCAACGGTATTGTCCGCAAAAGCAAGGGAATCCAGAGGCTTTCGCTCAACGAGGACCCGAGTACCGTAGAGTCCATCAACGTCAAGCGCTTTATATGCAGCCGCAACCGTCGCTCCCCGAGGATCCTGTACGTGGAGAAAAAACTGGCTGCCTCGAACAAGTTCGAGCGCCAACGTTCCGCCCTCGCATCCGAGCAGCGAGCAGAGTCCGCGCGATGTACCGGCCTTTGTGATCAAGTGGTGCGCTATATCACGATCACTTCTTCCACTGCCGGCACTCGCTGTTTCCGCCATAATGACAAGAAAGATGGCACTATACGTCAAAAGAAAAATACGTTGCTTATCCATAATTACCTCCCAAGTACTTAGCCTCTTACTGCTCCTATTCACTCACCTGCTTGAAGCACGACAGGTGCTATGCTTTTTCTATCCGTCGTTTCAAAAGCCGCCATAGCTTACCTCTTCTGCCTCAAAAAATCAAGGCTGGTGTATAACCATTTGTGCGGACTGTCCTACCATACAGAGTACCTGACCATTTTCCAGTGACAGGTACAGTCGGCCATTGGCGGCGGCCATGCCGTCCCATACGGGCGACGAATCGAGTCGGTACTTCGCCAACTCGGTCCCGTCAGAGGCCGAGATGGCCATGAGCAGTGCCTCCTGGTTTTCGTCACGTTCTTCCAGCCCATCACCTGCATCGGCGGCGGGGCCGGCCACGAACAGCACCTTGTCTGCCAGGGCCATCGCCCGGACCTGGATCGTGATTTTCTTCGTCCACTGCTCTGCCCCTTGGTCGGAGTCGATGGCAAACAGCCGGTACGCTCCGTCTTGTAGCTGGTTCGACCAATGGATCCTCGCCCGTCCGTATCCGTAGATCCTCGATTCGTCAAAGACAAGCAACCTGCCGTAGATGAGATTCCTGTCGCGCCCGCTGCAACCGGTTGAGAGGGAACAGCGTGTGCCGAAGATCCAGTAGGAGCGGTGAGGCCACAAATCATCCAGGAAACCCGTTAGCGTGAGCAAGTGGGGGTTTCCCTTCTCGCCGCCGCGCTTGTCTAAAACCATGTCCCGCAAGTAGACGTACTGGTCGTCACTCGAAAGAATATCACTGAGCGCTCCGGGCATGTAGGCAGGCCCATACTGTTCGGGCTGTCTGCCGGTTTCAGGATCGGGACTATAGATATGCGTTCTCGACAGCACTTTACCAGCTTGGGCGTCAAGTCGATAAAGGTCAATCCCACCATCCAGATAAGATGATCTACCCACTGTAAAATATGCCACACTATCCCGGATCAGCACGCTTCCGTGTATAGGTGATGCGGATTCGAGTTGGCCGCGGGCCGTTATGCGTCGTTCAGCGCGAGCCGCTCGCAGACGCCAAGCCAACGCGCCGTCCGATGCTCGCAAGCTGTATACGTACCCGTCACGGCACCCGAAAATCGCCCGGTTTGCGTATAGAGTCGGCGGCGAGTCCACGCGACCGCCCGCTGTGAAGTCCCACGTCGAGCGACCCGAATCGGCATCCATCGCACAGATCCTGTGCTCATCTACAGATGCCACGAACACCTTGCCCCCGGCAACGGTGGGACTGGTGAGCTTTCCGCCGACATCCACCTGCCACATGCGACGCAGGACGGCGGGTACCGAGCTCCGCGTAAAGCCGCTGCGTTGGGCATCGTGCCGATAAGTGGGCCACTCTTCATCGGCCATGGTGGATTGCTGTGTGCGGACTGCTTCGGAATATGCCGGACCTCGCTCAAGACGGTCTTCGCTGACCTTGCCCGCCGTGTCGGCGCCCCGTCGCGACAGGCCGGCCGAGAATCCCGAATCCATCTCGGACGCCAGGGCATAAAAACCCGTCAGCTTCGCCGCAATGTAGCATCCGCAGGCATGAGGGGGTGCGTAGAGCAGGCCGTTGCACGGCATCACACCATATTTGCAGACGCCTCGCACCCAGCTATGCCATAGGACATCGCCGGTTTGGAGGTCGATGAACTCGACACCTCTCCTTCCGCCGAGAATATAGCGCTCGGTAGCCTTGTTTCTCCAGCATCGATGATGGTGTCCCGGGTTCTCGGGCTTGATGTGCATAAGCATTTTGCCGGTGTCCAGACGACGCTGCGTCACGAAGTACGGCCCCCACGCAGGTCCCCTTTTACCCTCGCATGGTTTGAATCCGCCCAGCCATAGCGTTCCCTTGACAACGAACGCATCCCGAATATCAGTGAGCAAACCGGGCTGGCTCCAAAGGGCCTTTCCCGTCTCCGTAGAGAGGGCGGTGACGGTCCGGCCGCTGGCACAGATGACGCTGTCGTCGCAGACCACGCGCAGAGGAGCAGAGGATACCGACCACTGTTCTCTTCCCGTTCTCAGATCCAGGCAGACGACGTCCTTTCCCTTCTGATAGAACACATGCTCGCCTATGGCGCTCAGAGTAACAGGTCTCAGGCCGGCGGCATCCGTGCCCTCTTTTTTCCATAGTAAACGGCCCGTATCGGCATTGAGGGCAAGGACAGCTTTCTCCGCTTTTGCTTCAACCGAGCGAAAACGATTGAGCAGCGGCTGCGCGGTCTCTCTGGCATACAGGGGAGAGTGCTTCTTTTCTGCGAGCTGTGCCCATGTTGCCAATTCGGCCACTCGTTCGTCGGTGACGCTTCGGATGGTAAGCAGGAGAATCCCCTTGTGACATACGATTTCCTCCGTGCCCCGAGTCTTCTCGTAAACCTTCAGGATTTCTCCCGTTGTCGCATCCACGGCACTTAGCGGAGCGTGTAGGCCGAGAGTCACATAGACGCGATTCCCGACAGCAACCAGCCTTCGCTGAAGTTGACGGGGCGCGGCGCCCCAGTTGACGATATGGGGAAACCATGGACTAAAGGCACGCTTCCACAGCAGCGTCCCATTGTAGGCATCTCGCCCGACAAGATGCCATTTGGGAGGCCGTCGGATGGATCCAATCCGAGCCTGGTCGGCGATGTAGAAGATCCGTCCGCCAGCCGAGACCAAAGCGTTGATGCTCGGAGTGTGTTCGTGACTGAGAGTGTGCCGAGGATCCGCGATCCACTGGACGTAGCGAGGCGGCCCGACGACATCATCATGGGCAACCGCATTTCCGCTTGCATCGTGAAGGAAATGCGTCCACTCGTCAGTATTTTTGGGTCGTGGCTTGACGGTCTTCCTCCAGCGGCCATCCTGCTTCACATACAGCACACCGCCGGGAGCCAGCACACGCATCGCTTCGGCCATCGTAATGCCGCCGAGAGCCTCCACAACGACCAGGTTCACCAGGTTTTCCGCGTAAGGCAGTCGTTTCCCATCAAACTCCTCGACCGAGACCGGCCCGTAGATTCCCAGCTTCCGGATGTGCTCTCTCGCCGCCTTTACTGCTTGTGCGTTGCTGTCCAGTCCGTGGATCAGGTAGCTTTCGCTGGCGCGTAGTGCCGCAGTCAGCTTGCCATCGCCGCAGCCGATGTGCACGACGAGACCACCTTTGACGCCAGTGACATCTAATATCTGCCTGGCTCTCTGGTCATGGCCCCTTGGCCGAGCTATCACAGCTGCTAACGTGCATGAGGGACCCCGCTTCGCGGGAACACAAATCCATAAAAGAAGTAGGAGCTTTGTGAGGAACCGGAACGTCGTTTTCATGAGTACTTCTCCTGTCTAATCACAGTTTGCCACAGAAACCTTACTATGGCATTTTAACAAGGACTCTCGTGTAAAGCAACCGGCTCTGTGGAATCACAGGAGTTGTATTCACCCAGCCCATCCGATGGGCGGGGTTCAAGCCATTCGGCCAGATCTAGTGGGGTTGTGGTTGAGGAATTGTCTGATGAGAGGAAGCTGTTTTAAGGCCGCAAGTACGGATGCTTGCGACCCTGTATTTCTGCCTTATCTAACGCAGAGATCGGAAAACGTGACGTGAAGGTCAGGACTGGTCCTGCCAGCCTGCGAGGGCCAGTGAGCGCGCACGAACCTCGCCCTATACTCATAATCCTTTTATACCACAAGTTACCCTTCCCATGAGTTGCACAATGTCAGAGTTCTTCGACAAATTTATGTCTCCAATTTGTCTCCAAAAAGGTCAATTGTTACGAATTATGAAGGAATCGAACATCACATTTTTGCTGAAAAACAAATGTTTTTAAAAATTTTAAAGCATATTTAGGATTCAATGTCCGTTATAGAACGACCGTTGGCAAGTTATCATGGTCAGTTATTTTGTTGTTTAGCAAATTGCTTCATTCTTATATTCCTCCACATTTCCAGAGAAGACATACCACCGCAACATAAAAGCTACTTTTGTCCCTTCAGCCGGAACCTATAAGAACCGGAACCAACATCAAATGTCACATATTCAGCCGTTTCTGTTCCATTGGTAATTCCGAAAGCCCCCTGGATGAATTTGCCGTTTTTCCAGATGGTCTTGTCGCTTTCGGTAACCTCAATATTTCGCAAGCCGATCTTGGGAACGCTCACCTTGGCTTCACTGTTGACGGGAATGGCAACCTGAAGTATGAGCGAATCATCAGTTCTTTTCCAGTTCGACGATACCATGCCCCTAACCGTCTTGATCGAACCTGATGCATAGGTCAAGTCACCAAGAATATGCGGTTTAATCTCTATCTGTCTGAAGC
>JAUVYZ010000032.1 GCA_030602845.1 Phycisphaerae bacterium
GGGCAAATGAACAGCCGGATGTGGCAGGCAACGGAAGCCGTTTATAAAGCGCTGCCGAAGCCGGGCTTTGTCCATATAAAGGGCAGAAGCGAGCTTTATCAAAACAACCTGCAAATCATTGTAAATAACGTCAGCGTCGTCGATGCAAAGGACGTTTGCATTGAGGATTTTCTGGCGCGAACGGACAAGGACACCGGCCAGATGTTCGAGGAGGTAGAAAAGATTGTAGGCCGAATAAAAAATCCGCAGCTAAAGGCGCTGGTCGGAGAATTTTTGGCCGACGCCGAGCTAATGGAGAAATTCCGCAATGCGCCGGGCGGGATGAAGCTGCATCATAATTATCTCGGCGGGCTGCTGGAGCATACCCACAATATACTGCGAGTGGCTGTTGCGATACTGCCGTTGTACGAACAAGTGCAGGCCGATTTGGTCCTTGCCGGGATTTTTCTTCACGATATCGGCAAGACCGAAGAGCTGTCGTACGATATGGCGTTTTCATATACCGATTCGGGCCAATTGATAGGGCATGTCGTGCAAAGCTTACTTATGGTAAACGAAAAAGTTGCTGTACTGAAAGAGAAGGGAACGCAGATTGACCAAACAGTCCTTGACTCTCTTGGGCACATTGTTTTGTCTCACCACGGTCAATATGACTTCGGCTCGCCGAAGCTACCGGCGATGGCTGAGGCCTTTATGGTTTATTATATCGACGACCTGGACGCCAAGGTAAGTCAGGTAACGGCGGCGATTGACAGCGAGGTAAGCGATTCAAACTGGACCGCCTGGAAAAACGCCTTACAGACGCGGCTTTACAAAAAACGCATCGAATAGAAACGGTGCCGCGAATTAAAGGTGCTGTGCAAAAATATTGGAAAACCGGTACCTAAGCCATCCGGCCAAGAGTGACGTTCGAGTGGGAGAGGTTTGTCTTAGTTCTATTTGTTATGAAACGACTACGTATTATTCTGTTCCTGCTCAGTATCGCGATATTAGCTTTTGTCTTTCGAGCACGCTTCCAGCGGTATGTTGTGCCAGGGGTCCAAATCGTACGGGGCAGAAAAACAGTGCAAAAGTGTCTTGAGGAGTATGGGCCGGCGGTTCGGGAAAGACTACTTCCATATTTCGATGCAGCAAAGATACCTTATCCACCCCAGGAAGTTGTTTTTGTTGGCCTTAAATACGAGAAAAAGCTTGAAGTTTGGGCTTGTAGCAGAGAGGGCCGATTCAATTTAATTCGAACGTATCCCGTCCTCGCTGCCAGCGGTCGGCCTGGGCCAAAGCTCAAGGAAGGTGACCGCCAGGTTCCGGAGGGCCTTTATAGAATTGAGTCCCTCAATCCTAATAGTATGTTCCATCTTTCACTCAGAGTGAACTATCCCAATGAGTTCGACCGCAGGCAGGCAAGCCGGGAGAGCCGGACAAACCTCGGCGGCGATATCATGATTCATGGAAGTAATGCTTCTATTGGGTGCCTTGCTATGGGAGATGAGGCTGCTGAAGACCTGTTTATACTTGCCGCTGAAACTGGTATTGACAGGATTTCTGTGGTCCTGAGCCCTGTCGACTTTCGGAAGAGGGTCTGCCCTGAAGTAACACATCCATTACCCGAATGGACAAGTGTTCTCTATGAGCAAATCAAACAGGAACTATCAAAGCTAAGAACTCAATGAACCTAAATAAAAAATATGGCGGCGATTAACAGCGAGGTAAGCGATTCAAACTGGACTGCCTAGAAAAACGCTTTGCAAACCCGGCTTTACAGAAAACGCATCGAATGAAATATGAGGTGTCGAGAATGAAATATCAAATCGTCTTGTTTGTGTTGTTTCTGTTGCCAGCGGGACAGATTAGTTCAGCAGGACAATGGTACGCAGGGCCCGACGGTAAATCGACAAATCCCGGTACAGAGCAGAGACCCTGGGACATTGCCTCGGCTCTGGACGGCAAGCAGAAAGTCTCACCTGGGGACACGATTTATCTGCTGGAAGGCACCTACAAACGGCGTCCCAAAGAGCTTTTCGAAATTCGCCTCGCAGGGACCGCGGAGAATCCGATTCATATTCGCCCCTTACCCGGCGGGCGTATCAGGATAGACGGTGGTCTGTCAATACAAAGTCCGTCGGCGCACGTGTGGGTCCGTGACCTGGAGATATTTGTGTCAGAACCGGTGCCAAAAAAGCCGGTCAGTCCGGGGTCACATCCCGGCGACCTGAACCGCCCCTGGGGCGGGCTTCATATGCACGGCGGAAAGAACTGCAAATACATAAACCTGATTATCCACGATTGCTGCCAGGGTATCAGTTGTTGGAAAGGCGAAATCAATCCGGAGATATACGGGTGCATAATTTACAATAACGGCTGGCTGGGTACTGACCGCGGCCACGGCCATTGCATTTACACGCAAAACAAGGACGGCGTCAAAGTGATTTCAAATTGCATAATGAGCTGCCGGTACGACGGCACTTACACCCTGCACGCCTACGGCTCTGAACGTGCGTACGTAGATAACTTCCTTGTCGAGGACAACATCTGTTACAACAAAGGCCCATTTCTAATCGGCGGTGGGAGGCCGAGTAATAACATCCGTGTATTCAGGAATTATCTGTACGACGTCAGTATGAGAATCGGTTACAGTGCGCCGTACAACGAAAACTGCGAGGTCCGCGATAACGTAATAGTCAATGGCGGGCTGAGCATTATCCGGTACAGAAAGGCGGTGCAGGAAAGCAACCTCGTCATCGGAAAGGACAAAAAGCGTCCGAGAGGGATTAAGGCCGTTCTCCTGCCTAATCGGTTCGACCGAAATCGCGCGCATCTGGTAATTTACAATTGGGACAAAGCGGAAAAAGTAGAAGTTAGAGTTAAGCCATTTTTGAAAAACGGTGATTCCTTCCGGCTGATAGACCCGGAGGACTTTTTCGGTAATCCTGTCGTCCGGGGCAAATGCCATGGGGATGCAATCGACGTGCCTGTGAAAGGTGAGTTTGCAGTTTTCGTGGTCCTTAGAAAGGACTAAGTTGCCATTTTACGGTCGCCGTAAGACCAACGGCTAACTTACGGGGCTTTGCGTAGAGACTCGTTTGAGGACGATGCCGGAAAATCGCCAGATTTTCTCGAACTGCTCGTGGGACATCAAAGTTCTGCCGAGAACGGGGTCGGCGATAGTAACCATCCGGTCCGAGACTTCAAGGACGGTGACGCAGTGGTCCGACAGAAATGCGTCCCTTACCACGGCTAACGTAATGCCTGCATTTCTGAGCTGAGCAATCGAGTCGAAGTGACGGTACTGACATTTCAGGCCGTCGGCGCCATAGCGATTCTGGAGCGCCGTGTAAAGACAGCGGGGAAGCGTGCCGGCGACAGGGCTTGAGTGTGAAAGTACAGCTATTTCTCCCTCGCTGGCGGCCAGGCCCAATTTTCCAAGAGCCGTTACCGCCGCGGCAGGGCCGCAGGTATAATCTGTGGTCTGGTAGCAGATGCCGCTGGTATTAACAATTGTTTTGAGATTCGAGAGTTTGTCTTTAATCAAAGCCGGCACAAGAAAAGGCAAAATCGAAAACCACGTTACAACCACAGCCATCAAGACGCCGATTATGAGCCTCTCGCATTTGCGAGGCAGACGCGAGAGCGGCGTGGTTAAGCCCATTGTAACGGCCAGAGCTAAAATGATGAATCTTACC
The DNA here is from genome assembly GCA_030602845.1 of Phycisphaerae bacterium. Classification (GTDB taxonomy): domain Bacteria; phylum Planctomycetota; class Phycisphaerae; order Sedimentisphaerales; family Anaerobacaceae; genus JAUVYQ01. The sequence continues at coordinate 3,681 of JAUVYZ010000032.1, forward strand.
CGCCCTGCTGTAATCCACGAGAACGGCGGCACAAAGGGCAGGGCATTATTGTACCTGGCCAGTACCAGCATCGCGATGAGCAGAGAGGGGAGAAAATAGCCCAACGTCCAGTAGGGTTTTCGAAGACTGGAAAACACCCTGCCAAGAAAAATGCCTAACAGGGCTATCTGTATAACACCTATAGTTTCAAGCCACGGATTCATCTGCACCACCTTCCCCCAAACTACACTTCTTGTGTAAAAACATTGTACCAGATTAAGATTCAGGAATCAAGAGAATTGCCAATGAACTGAAAGCAAAATGGTGAAATGGACTGTCCAGTTACTGTTTATCGTCCTATAATTTTCTTGATTATAATCCGGCAGCCCGTCCCGCCCCTCCGAGGGGCGGGATGGATGGCGGTGGTTGTAGCAGAAAGCAGGTGAGAATGTTTTTCTTTTTATTTCAGCTTTTCCACGCTTGAAACCGCAATCTCCTCCTCAAGCCAACAACAAAGGCCGCAAGTTCCGACCCAATCGGGACTCACAGCCCTTTATTTGAAATTGGATTCGCAATAAAGCTATTCAACGCCTAACAGCCAGTTTCCGGCAAATATGGCAAAGTCCACGAAGTCCACATCACCATCCGGCTCAAAATCACCGGCAGCCGGAAATACCTCGTCTGCCCCCACATCCACCCGGCCGTAGGCGACACGGGGTTTGCCGTCAAGGTCAACCTGGCCGCTGTAGTCACCAGATGGGTCGCCGCCGTTGATACAGGGCGAATAGCCCAAAAGGTGCAAATTGTCATCTTCCGTCCCGACAATATCATCCAGCCCGTTTGCGTCCACAAATAGCGGGTCGGTGGCGATGTTGCCGGTGCCACCGTAGCCGCCTGCGATATCGCTGTAAGTTACGGTCGGAGTGGGGGGTCCATCGTTGAATATTTCCGGTCCGCTGGGAGCTGAGTCGCCCCACATAATACAGTTCGTCAGCGTCGGGTTGCTGCTTAACTCGTTGTACATCCCGCCGCCTTCGCTGCCTGCCGAGTTCCCGCTGAAGGTGCAGTTGGTTACCGTCGGGCTGCTGTCGTTGTTGTACATCCCGCCGCCATCGTACGTTGCCGAGTTCCCGCTGAAGGTGCAGTTGGTCAGCGTCGGGCTGCTGTGGTAGTTGGACATCCCACCGCCATCGCTGCTTGCCGTGTTCCCGCGAAACGTGCAGTTCATCACAGTCGGGTTGCCGTTATTATAGTTGCTCATCCCGCCACCGTAGACCTCGGTCGAGTTGCCACTGAACGTGCAGTCGGTCAGATTGGGGGCACTGCCGGTCATGTTCCGCATCCCGCCGCCGCCCCAGTCTGCCGAGTTCCCGCTGAATGTGCAGCTCGTAACTGTCGGGCTGCTATAGGTGTTGTACATCCCGCCGCCATAGTCGAAGGCCGAGTTGCCGCTGAAGGTACAGTTGATAAGCGTCGGGCTGCTATGGTAGTTGGACATCCCTCCGCCGTAGTTGCGAGCCGTGTTGCCGACGAATGTGCAGTTGGTCACCGTTGGACTGCCCGAATCGTTGTACATACCACCGCCCCGGTCATTTGGATAAGCAGGGCTATTGGCATTGCCGGCGGTGCTCGTGAAGCCATCCAGCACAGCGTTTGGCTCCGTTCCGCTGCCGGTTACAACATGGTAGCTGTTGTCCCAGTTGTCGCCGGGTGTGTTAATGTCACCGCTGAGGATAGTTTCGTACAGTTCAACATCGCGGGCATCGGGGTCGGCCGCACCATAACCGGCGTAGCCGCCTTTGATAGTCACGCCATTCATAAGCTGAAACGTTGCGCTTCGCTCGCCAGTCCCACTGGGGTTCGCCGTATTCGCATCGGGCTTGTACGTGCCCTCAGCCACCCATATCTGGTCACCTCCTTGGGCCACAGCCAAGGCGTCCTGAAGGTATTTGTAGGCGTCAGCCCAGCTCGTGCCATTATTTGCACCAGTAGCATCAATGTCGACAAGAACTGGCATCGTCGTAAACCTCCAGACATCCCCTTTGTGCGTTGTGACGGCATCAAACTCATCGATCCGCCAGTAATATGTCGTGCCTGCAACAAGCCCGGCCGGATAAGGAAATCCAACAAAGCCGACGACAAAGAACGTCTCAGTCTGGTTGCCCCGGAACGTGTCGCCTGTACCAGCGTCCACATCGGCAAAATTGTCGCCGAAGTACACATCGTGCGAGACCGCAGTATCTCCCGCCGACCAGGTGAGGTTCGCCCAGGTGGCCCCATGGGAGGCACCATCAGCCGGGCTCGGGTTAGACGCCCTGTTATCTCCTGAAGCGGTCACGCACTCAATCGCCAGCAAGAATACCGAAATTGTAAGCAAGCACTTTAGATTTCTTTTATTAGCCATTTTTCGACCTCCTTAAAAAAATTGTTAATATTTCCGCGACAAAATACGATTTTCTTGTGGGAAAGCTTGCCAGCAAGCAAAAAGAAGCCTTCTCACCCATCCTGCCATCATATATCAAACTAACAGCATTTTATATAATTGAGAGAAAATATCAAGCAAATTACCGCAGTTTTTGTGGCAAATTCCTTTCGTTACGCAATACGAATATTAAATCGAGCAGATTGGGAATTGATGATTGACGGATTTGGATTTATAATCGACGAAATAGAAAAACACAAACTATCATTATTTTGTTCATTGGAAGGATTTATTATGAAAGGATTAAAGCTAAGATTCAAATGGCTGCTGATAGTATTTGCAGTATCGACGCTGGCGTGTGTTTCGGCACAGGCAAGGTCTCGTCCGAGAAAGAGGATAGAGATTTATCAGGCGGATCCGGCGTACTGGCAATATAACGACAAACCGGTGCTTTTGTTAGGCGGTACCAAAGACGACAATCTCTTTCAGATACCCGGCCTGAAAGAGCACCTGGACCTGCTCAAGTCCGTGGGCGGCAACTACATTCGCAACACTATGAGCTCACGAAATGACAAAGGTTTTGAGGTCCGGCCGTTCAAGCAACTGACCAACGGAAAGTATGACCTCAATCAATGGAACGACGAATATTGGAACCGGTTCCAGAATATGCTGAAATGGACGCAACAGCGTGACATCATCGTCCAGATTGAGGTCTGGGCGACGTTCGACTACTATCGGGACAACTGGGAAATCAATCCCTTCAACCCGAAGAACAACGTCAACTACACCGCTAAGGAAACAGGGCTACCCGAACAGGTCAACAGCCATCCCACGCGCTGCAAGAACAATTTTTTCTGGTCGGTGCCGGCGGAACGGAACCAGAAAACCGTGCTGAAGTTCCAGCAGCGGTTTGTTGATAAAATGCTTTCTTATTCGCTGAAGTTCGGCAACGTGCTTTATTGTATGGACAACGAGACATCAGTAACGCCGGAGTGGGGAAAATACTGGTCGCAATACATCAAGGCCAAAGCCAAAGCGGCCGGCCTGCGCGTGCAAACCACGGAGATGTGGGACCCGTGGGACTTGACGCATCGGATGCACAGCGCAACGTTCGACCATCCGGAAACCTATTCGTTTGTGGACATCTCGCAGAACAACCATCAAAAGGGGCAGAAACACTGGGACAATGCGCAGCGTCAGCGAATACGAATAGCCAATAATGTTCGCCCGCTGAACAACGTGAAAATCTACGGGGCAGACGAGTACGGCCGGTTCGGCAACGACAGAGATGGCGCCGAAAGGTTCTGGCGCAATATCCTCGGCGGGCTGGCATCAGCACGGTTCCATCGTCCGGATGCAGGGCTGGGGCTGGGTAAAAAGGCGCAGGCAAATATCCGGAGTATGCGGCTGCTCACGGACAAGATGGATATCTTCACGTGTGCGCCTCACAACGATTTGCTTTCGGACAGAAAACCTAACGAGGCCTACTGCCTGGCAAAGCCGGGTAAGGAATACGCGGTGTATTTCCCGGACGGCGGTGAAGTCACGCTGGATGTCGGCTCGTTGAAGAAGCCGGTTACAGTACGCTGGCTTGATATAATGAAGTGTCGATGGGCGGATGCCGAACGCATTGAGGCCAAAAGCAAGCTAACGCTGCGGTGCCCATCGCGAGGGTATTGGGCTGTTCTCGTTCAATAGCGGATTGGGTGGTTGTGTGGTTATAGATGCAGAACAGAACTAAAATATATACGGTCAGCCAGGTTAACTCGCTAATCAAAGGGATTCTGGAAAATAATCTGCCTTCGCGGTTGGCTATCACGGGCGAGATTACGAACTGGAGCATTGCCCGAAGCGGACACGCCTATTTTGACCTCAAAGATGAAAACGCCCTGCTGCCTTGTGTTATGTGGAGAAGCAAACTCGATAGGATTAAATTCGAGCCGGCAAACGGACTGGCAGTAATTGCTAAAGGCTATATCGACGTTTATTCTCCGCACGGTAAATATCAGTTCTACGCTGAGTCGATGCAGCCGGCCGGAATCGGAGCACTTCAGTTGGCTTTTGAGCAGATGGTTAAACGGCTCAAAGCGGAAGGGCTGTTTGAGGAAAAATACAAAAAGCCGCTGCCGGCGTATCCGGAAAGAATCGGGATATTAACCAGCGAATCGGGGGCGGCGGTGCACGATATAATCGACAGCATTCACAACCGCTGGCCGCCTGCCGGATTGTTTCTCTATCCGGTGCCGGTCCAGGGAGAAGGAGCGGCGGAGAAAATCGCAGCGGCGCTAAGAGATATAAACAGGCGCAATAAAGAGCTCAAACTCGACATTCTGATTGTCGGTCGGGGCGGCGGGTCGCTGGAAGATTTGTGGGCCTTCAATGAAGAAGTTTTAGCCAGGGCGATTTTCGATTCGAAAATACCTGTCATAAGCGCGGTCGGTCACGAGGTTGACACCACAATCGCAGATTTGGTTGCCGATGCCAGGGCATCGACGCCGACAAAGGCCGGCATTGTCGCGGTCCCGGATATGCAGGAAGTTTTGGAGCACGTGGACAATCTCAAAAAAAGGTTGGTGTCCCAGCTCAAGTTCCTGGTCTATAGCGCAGAACAACAATCTGATGAGCTGTGCATCAGACTGGAAAGTTCAGTAAGACAATTGCTGGCGGAGGCACGTGCAAAGCTGCACGCTGGTTTCCAGCAGATTGTCAAGATTGAGCCACATCGGCTTTTGGGAAAGAAAACGGTCGATTTAAATAATTTGAAAAATCGCGTAAATGCAGCAATAAAGGCAATCATTAATAGCCGCCGGATGCAGCTTACAGCTCAGACGAATCTGTTGGCCGGCTTGAATCCAAAATCGGTTTTGCAGCGGGGATACAGTATCACCGCCAATAAAAAGACCGGCCTGCTAATAAAATCTTCAGAGGATGTTAGAATCGGCGATTTATTGATTACCGAGCTTGCAGAGGAAAATTTGATTGAAAGTAAAGTAATAAAAAAGTAAAAAGAATTAAGCCACAGATGAACACAGATTGACACAGATTAAATAAAAGTAAAAAGTGAAAGTCAAAAAGATGGCAAACAAGAAGCAAAAAAATGATATCGGCAAATTGAGTTTCGAACAGGCGATCAAAGAACTCACCAATATTGTCGGCAGGATAGAACAGGGCCAAATCCCCCTGCAGGACAGTCTCAAACAGTACGAAAGAGGGATGGCCCTGATAAAGCACTGTCGGGGAATATTGGAAAAAGCCGAGAAACGGATTGAGAAAATATCAGAGCCAGACGAAAAATCTCAAAAACGCACGGACAGCGAATAGGAAAAAGCGAAAAACGCAATACGATATACGCAATACGATATGCGAGCGTGGCGGAATTGGCAGACGCGCCAGGTTTAGGTCCTGGTGGGCAATAGCCCGTGGGGGTTCGAATCCCTTCGCTCGCAGTGCTTTATATGGTTTTGTCTTATTTCTTGGCTTTCATCAATTCCAGTGTTGCCTGGCCAAAAGCCCTGCCAATCTTCGAAAAGGTGATTGCGCTTCCGAGGTAGTGATAACCAAAGTCCGAACCTACCTTTTCCCACTCGTCGATGTGCTGTCGCCAGTTTTTAACGAGGGCAACAGCTTTTCGGTCCCAGAAGACATCAGTCTTGACGACTTTTACATTACCCTTGAATTCCGGGATTGCCTCCATTGACGCCTGGGCGTCCTTAATCGTCTGCATCTTGGAACTGGCGCCATCAGGGCCGTTCTGACCCATCTGGCCAATGACAAAAGGCAAATTGGGAGTTTTCAAATCCTTCCGCACGTCGCGGATGAAGTTGGCCATGTGCTTGCCGTAGTTCTCCAGGAAATCCGGGTCGAACATGTCATTCCAGCCCTGGAACCAAACGAAACCGGCAATCTCGTAGCCCTGCCCTTTGTACTCCGGAAAACGAGTTTTCAGTTCTTTAAGGGTCGTATTGATTTCCTTCATCATTTCCCGGTAGAATTTGCCATACATACCCTTGACGTCATCAAGGGTGATTTCGGGTCTTTTGCGTTTCTTGTTGCGTTCATTGGTTTGTTGGAGAATCTGTTTGAGCTTCTCTTCACCCGGCAGACCCGAACTCCGAGGCCGAAAATCCCGGCCTATACTCTTGCCGCCCCAGGCCGTCTTTATGATGAGCACTTGTTCTTCAAAATGGTCACCGACCGTGTTGCCAAACTCCAGTTCCGGACCGATGCGTTTGGGAGAGCCGAAGCCAACGGTGAGCTTACCCCTCCTATTGAGAAAGTTGATCCACACGTCATCACGCACCACCCATTTCCCGTCTTTCCTGAGGTGTTTGAAAAAATCCCTGGTCTCGGGCTGGCCAACCTGATACTCCAGCAATTCCACTTTCGCCTTGCCTTCCATATTGGACTGACCGGCCAATATGAAGACTTTTACTTTTTTTGAAGTGTCCGCTCCAAAGGTCAGTGCACTCACCAGACAGACTCCCAAAACCAGGCATCCAAGAGTGGGCAATCTACATTTCATGATTTATCTGCCTCCATTCTTTGATTTGCAGTATTTGGCGCCGCTCACCTGCGGGCCGACAAAACCGAGGATATAGTCTACACAGACAGGATTGGAAATGTCAACCTAAAAGAACCTCAAACTTGGGGTCTTTTAGTTGTGAATTTACAAGAAAGGCTTGATATTCCATCAGAAATGAGGCTCAGCGGCGTAGTTGAGCAAGAATATCCAATGCTATATGGGAAGTCTTAGATTATATATTTTTTTATTGACAATCGAAAGCCGGTAAGGTACAAAACGATTGTCTAAATAATTATTCTTTTTGGAGGAACACACTATGAAACACCAAGTATTTCTCAAGGCAGTCCTGTGTTGTGCACTTGCGGCTCTGGTCATATCCTCGGCACAGGTCTCGGCTCAGGACTCGGCTCGGCCGTCTCGGTCTCGCAGAGGGGGACTGTACGGCGACTGGCAGGTCAAGGTCAACTTCGGTGAGCGACAGATGGACTCGATTCTGTCGTTTTCCAGGGACGCCGAGGGCAACCGAACCGGTCAGTGGATCAGTTTCTGGGGACTTAGCGAACTGAAAGACGTTAAGTATGAAGATGGGCAGCTCAGCTTCACACAGGAGCGTCGAAATCGTGAAGGTCAATCCATCACGACGAAGTTCACGGGAACCCTCAAGGAAGGGAAACTCTCCGGAACACTGTCGAGCGACAGAGGGGAGTATAAACTCGAAGGCAAGCGCAGCAAACGAATACCCAGGGCTGTTGGCAACTGGGAAATGAAGCTCAAGGTCGGCGAGCGGGAATTCACGTCAACGCTTGTCGTCAAGGCTGACAAGCAAGACAAGCTCACAGCCCAATGGCAGAGCCAATGGGGCGAACATGAGGTCACAGATGTTCAGTACGAACGGG
>JAUVYZ010000187.1 GCA_030602845.1 Phycisphaerae bacterium
GCCAACTACGTTTATCCCGTAATGCTTAAACTTGCCTGTCAACATTCAGAGCGAGACTATTCGCAGCTCATCCATCACTGCCTCGAGAACTACGTAAATGATAAAGCCGACCTTGAGCCGGTTCGAGAGGCCGTTCATTACCTGCTTGAGCAGCTGGACTCCCGTGAGCAGCGGGAGAGGCTCCTTGAAGAGATGTTAAAGAATCTGGGCGGTAAAAGCGCTGTTCTGGATTCTGACCTGGCTACCCGGCTCGGCCTGCTGATGGCTGAAAAGACCGACGACCCGAATGCTGTAAATGCCTTCTGGTTTGCTTATGACAAAAATAAATATAATAAGCCGGCGTTTACAAAGCTGGCTGAACTTGCGGGCGAGAAGCTTGGGCCTGCAATGTATCTTGAGCATCTAAGATTAACATCAGGCGAAAATCCGCTGGACATCGAAACTGCTATGACTTTTGCACAATACGCCGAACGGCTGCAGCTTTACGAGACGGCCGCGGACGCATACGAATACTGTGCCGATTTGTTCAGGTTTCTGCATCCGTTGCAACCTCTGCCGGCCTCGATATATCTGCCCTGGGCGATTAGCAGCTATAACACTCAACGAAATCAGCACAGATGTCTGAAAATTGCCGAGAAGTTACGGCAGAGCGGTCGATTTGACATACTTTTGGAAGCTATTGCCGGCAAAGCAGCGGCGAAAACCGGCAATCAACAGCAGGCGGCTGGGATACTAAAGGCCGCCGAAGACAAAGCACTTGAGCTCGTGGACTATGAACTACGAGCTACGAACTACGAACAATTGGCCTGGTTTTATTGTTTTGCCTCGCCGGATGCAGACAAATCGCTTCAATGGGCCAATAAGGCTTACTCAATTGAGCCCAACTCGCCGACCGCAGCAGCTATTCTGGCTTATTCGCTCGTGATGAATCAGCAGACCGAATGGGCCAAGACGCTTATCGACAATTATGAGCATAATCAAATCGCCGATTTAACGCTGGCCCAGATTCAACTGGCGCAGGGACAAAGAGATTCGGCAATTGAGACCCTGAAGTCTGCAATCGCCAGAGACCCCGGGGCGCTGGAGGCAGAACGCGCCAAAGAGATACTGGCCCGGCACGGCGCGGAGTATATCCCGCCGATTGACCCCGATATCGTTCTGACCGCGCTAAAAGACAGCTTCGGAGAAGCGGTCGTTCCGACATTTATTAGTCCGGAGAAAATAATTTCGGTCCAGCTTAATGTTCGCGGCAGTAAGTTTTCCTACGGCAGCGAATTCGGCGGCACTATTGCAATAACAAATAATTCCTCTGAGCCCCTCATAATTAGTGATGACAGCTTGTTCTCCGGCAACATAAGAATTGATGCCGGTATTAGCGGCGACCTTACTAAAAAGATACCGAACCTGATATCTGTCAAGATTAGGCCTGCTTTACCCGTCGAGCCGGGCCGGAGTATCCTCGTTCCGCTGCGCCTGCTTACCGGCGAACTCAGGCAGACACTGCTTACCTGTCCGCAGGCATCTCTGGATATAGAATTTACGGCTTATCTCGACCCTGTAATCACCGACGAGCCCCGCCTCTCCGAGGGGTGGGACGAGGGCAGGATAGCTAACAGACTCCGAGATATAAAGCCGGCCAGGGTGCTCGTGAAGCGCCCGGGCGTCGAACTCAGCGGCAAATTCCTGCGAAACCGATTTAGTTCACTCTCAAGTGGACAGCAGGGCCAAAAAATCAAAACCGCACAGCTTTTCATCGGCCTCCTGACGGAGCAGCATGCGATGGCAAATCGGGAGCCGCTTTATAAATTTGTGTATGCCGACTGGATGGAGGATATGTTGAAATCCGCATTGGTACATAACCTTGACGACGATGATTGGGTTGTTAAGGTCGATACTATGGCCGGGATGCTTTCTTTGCCGCTGCTGGATTACGAGCTAATAAGTGGTGCGGCCAAAAACTTGAACGATACCCATTGGCCGGCCCGTATGATGGCTGTTTATCTGCTGGCCAAAAACCAGAACAGCAATTTCGCCAAAGTCCTGGACTGGACAGCCAAATATGACTCAAGCAAGCTCGTTCGCGATATGGCAATTGCATTAGGTGCTGCCGGCCCACAAGCCCTGGAACCGGCAAATCCACCGACCGAACCGGAAAAGCTATTGCCGATTAGTAAAAAGTAATGAAATCGGCGCTGACAGTTTTTCATTCGCTTCGGAATTTCGCAAAAATTTATATTGTAATATCATCATAATTTTGTAACATTTCGTCTTTCGCGGGTAAGTTTTGGGCTGTTTTTTTGAAAGGGTTGCGTAAATGCCGGCTATCGTAGATGAGGAAAAATGCGACGGCTGTGAATCCTGCGTGGAAGAATGCCCGAGCGAGGCCATCAAGATGGCTGACGAAAAGGCCGGGGTCGATGCCGACTTATGTGTCGATTGCGGGGTCTGCGTCGACACCTGCCCTGTTGAAGCTATCAGTATGGAGTAATAAAAAATAATATCAAAAATCAAATATCAAAATGCAAAATTAAGGAAGTCGTCCAGCACCAAAATAGAGCCGTCGCAGGGTTTGTTCGACAATAAAAACTACCTGGCAAAAGAGGATGATTTTGGTGCTGGACTCCACAATTTTGATTTTTTATTTTTAATTTTTGCGTTTTCTCGGTTGGCCCCATCGTCTAGGTAGGTCCAGGACACCGGGTTTTCAACCCGGCAACAGGGGTTCGAATCCCCTTGGGGCTATTTGTCAAACGCTGAAATCCTGAGCCCTCCGGCCGTCTGAACGCTTAAAGTTGCATACCGGATATGACCGCTTCAAATACCATAGTACCGTCAACGATTCCTTGCACACTTGTTGTAACATGGACGGTGTGTTTGCGACACTTGTACTTTATAATACGCCCGAGCAGAAGCAATCTTTGTCCCGGCTCGACGATGGAGCGAAACTTCGCTGACTCTATGCCGGCAAAGCCGATAAAGCCCTTCAACTCATAAACCAGCTTCACAAAAAAGCACGAAAGCTGAGCTGCGGCCTCGACCATTATTACGCCGGGCATCAATGGCCGCCCGGGGATGTGCCCGCGAACCCAGAATTCGTTTTCGGTTACATCCTTATAGGCCAGAACAAGAAGTTTTTCCTTATCGTACCAGAGGATGCCGTCAAGCTGCTGCATCTCAAATCGTTGCGGATTTGCTTTGCCAATCGCTTCTTTGTCGAATACGGGTTTTGCCGTCAGGTCTATTTTCGATAAATCAAATAATAATGGCGGCGGCATCATTGACCTCGATAGGGAAGCATTCTGCGCATTTACAGTACTGCTATCCGCCCGGTCCCGGTAAGCCCCGTTAGAAGTCCCCGCTATCAGCGGGACAAACAGCGGCTGTTTACTTCTAACTGGGCAAGCCAATTAGCCGGCCGCAACCGAGCCGAAATACGCACAGCGTTCAGCGCTTACGAACGCCTGTGATAATTTATTGGGTTGACCTGATTTCAAGAACGCGGTTGCGAACAACCTGAGCAGCCTGCTTGATTTTCTGCATTTGCTTGCGAACCCGCGTCCCTGCCGCCTTATTTCCGCCTTCGGCTTTGCTGATGTCACCTTCAATTTCAGCAACCAATACTTTAAGGTCTTCGTACTCTTGCATCGAGTAGTCCTCCACTTTGGGGGTTAAAATTGCCGTTTGTGGGTTAAAATCGGTAAAAACTTAACGGGGCACAAGTGTTTTGTCAAAGAAAAATGCCTTTTTTACAAAAAAAATCAATATTTATTGTTTGCCATTCTGAGCGACTTCTACTGTCATCCCCCCGGCAAGCTCGGGGCAGGCCCTAAGGCGAAGCCGAAAGCGGCCTGTCAGGGCACCAGTTTTTTGGTCAGTTCCGCGATTCTCCGGCCCCGGCGTACGCACTGCTGGTTGACCCTTTTATCGGGCTTACCGATGGATACGGGGCCGTAATGGTCGCCCTGCGGGTCGCCCTGGACGACGCAACCGGAGATGAGCATTGCCTCTATTATGCCCATAATCGTGGTTTCGTTGCCTCCGCCGATATTTGCCGCGCTGGTGAATGCGGCCCCTATTTTGCCGTCGAGCTGCCCGTGCCTGCTGACCAAATCGTCGAACAATTGCTTTATCGGACCAGCCATATGGCCGTAGTACGTCGGCGAGCCGACAACTATCGCATCGTAGCCGAACACGTCGTCGGCTTTTACATCACCGACCGATTTGCATTCGGTCGGTAAATCCGCCTCATTCATTGATTTGGCTATTATCTCCGCCATTTCTTTTGTATTGCCCGTTCTTGAATAATAAACAACTATTCCTTTTGCCATTTTTAGCTCCTGTCAATTTCAAAAAATTGATATACCGTTAAGCAAAGAAATTAGCCCTTTTGGTAAATTGATTTATGCAATATATACCCAATGATGGGCAAAAGAACAAGCAGCAGCCAGCCGACAAATCTTACAACTGCTCCAGGGGTCCGAGAAGTAATTTGCGCATTCCCTAACCGCCCCCCCACCATTCCTCCCAGCTCATCGCCAAACCAAATACAAGGCAATCCTAACACCAAAGAGATACCAAGCACCCCTGCAAAACCCTCAACAACCTTGCCTCTGAAATAGACAATAAGTATATAAATACCAGCAACGACAAGCGAGAGTAATCTTGATTTGGACATTTCTTATTTGTTATTCGCCTTATCTTTTGCCTTTTCCATTGGCTTTATGGGCCAGAAGACCTGGTCGTCTTTGTCCCAGCTTCTATTATGCGTTCCGCCATCGTCGTCGCAATCAGTGCCAAAGCTGTATAACATAAAATCGTCGCCGATTCGTTTATAGACAAGTGGGCTTCCGCTGAAAGGGTCGGTC
>JAUVYZ010000166.1 GCA_030602845.1 Phycisphaerae bacterium
AGAAGAGGCGCCGCTCAAAGGACTATTCGCGAGCTCAGAGAAGTAAACGCCACGATAGTTGGCTGTGTGCTGTTTGCCGTAAAGGCTATGAAGGGCGGCTATTTCCGCGAGCAGTTCAAGTCCTACCGGAAATACCAGAAGCTGCAGCTTGCTCGCTCATCAGTTTAATTGGCAATAGCGGATAGAAATTTGTATCTCCTCGGACAAGCAGCGGGCAACAAGCAACGAATTTGTGAAAGGCCTCTTTGATGAATAGATTTTTAGTCACCGGCGGAGCCGGTTTCATCGGTTCAAATATCGCAGCCAAACTCGTTTCACAAGGCTGCTTCGTAAGGGTCATCGACAATCTACTGACAGGCAAAAAAAGCAATCTCGTTGATATTATAGACAACATTGAATTCATAGAAGCCGATATGGGTGATGAGAAAATCGCCCGCTCGGCTATGAAGGATATTGACGTTGTTTTGCACCAGGGCGCTTTGCCCTCGGTGCCGCGCAGCATCGATGACCCTGCTGAAACGCACCGGCACTGTCTCGATGCAACTTTCACACTTCTTTTGGCAGCTCGCGATGCCGGCGTAAAACGCTTTGTCTATGCGTCAAGCTCCTCGGCTTACGGCGATACGCCGACCTTACCGAAGGTCGAGACGATGCCGCCGAGGCCGCTTTCGCCTTATGCGGCGGGTAAGCTTGCCGGCGAATACTATTGCTCGGTTTTTTATGAGGTTTTCGGCCTTGAAACCATTTCGCTGCGGTATTTCAACGTTTTCGGCCCGCATCAGGACCCGACCAGCCAGTATGCAGCCGCCATACCGGCTTTTGTTACGGCTATATTAAAAGATAAGCCGCCAACCGTCTTCGGCGACGGCCAGCAGACCCGTGATTTTACGTATGTTGACAATGTTGTCGAGGCCAATTTACTTGCCGCAAGGGCAAAACAGACTAAAGGCGAAGTAATAAACATTGCCTGCGGCAAGGCCGTAACCGTCAACGAGACTATTGCTGTAATTAATGAACTGCTCGACAAAAACATTAAGTCGATATATGATGCCCCTCGTCCCGGCGATATAAAACACTCCCTCGCCGACATCACCCTCGCTGAAAAACTCCTCGCCTACAAACCCACAATCCCATTCAAAAAAGGCCTCCAAAAAGCAATCCACTGGTACCGCGAAAATCTTCTCTGATGTCATTGCGAGGCCTGCGCAGCAGGCCGCGGCAATCTCAAGCTCTAACAACATCTTTTGCTTCAGCGCTCTTTATTCCTTGTTCGATGCCGTATAGGTCCGGCCCGGCTTCAGACGGGGCGGATTTGATATTCGTTGCTGTCATCCCCGCGAAAGTAGTAGGGTGGGGCGAGCCCCACCCTTTCACTTTCCACGCTAAATCCTGCTTTAGCTGTTTTTTTAGTTCCTGGGCGTTCTGGATTAGTTCTTCTCGGCGACCTCCACAGACAAGCAGGCCTCTACCGCTTCGTAAATGTTTTTCAGAAGCTCCTCAAACGAATCACCTTGAGTAACACAGCCAGGAATGGCAGGAATCTCCGCCCAGTAGCCTCCCTCTTCCGCTTTATGTATAATTGTTTTTAGTTTCATTGCTATAACCTCATCTTTCAGGGTGGCTCGTCAGTCTTTTATACTCATTATACCTTTTGGCTTGCCAAAAAGCAAGAATTTCGAATCCACTTAATCAGCGCAAATCTATGGCTACTTTTTGAGCCTTTTTGTGGCTAACAAAATCAACAAAAACTCTCTGCGTCCTCCCTGTCCCCGCGCTTTACTCGCCAAGCGAGTAGCGGGGATGCGTTCTCAGCGGTAAAATAAATTCGTGTTAATCTGTGGTTAAAGTTGCTTTTTTTAATTGTTCCGCGTTTTGGATTAGCTCTTCCCGGCTTATTACCTTTTTAGGGCTAAGCTCAAACGTCCATTCATACTCATCCACGATTCTTTCCGGATTGAGCCAGGCAAAGAAATCGAAAGGAAAGTTATCATACCACGGCGCTTTTAAGTTGCGATGGGTCTTTAAGGTTTCAAAACCCTCCTTGCTTATTCTCACGTCATAATCGCCGTACCATTCAAACGAGACCGTAACCGGCGAGGCGCCTATTTCCTCATCGTTCAATACAACCAACGCCCCCTGCGGCTGCGTATTAATTGTGAGCTTACGTTCCACACAGCCGCCGAGGATTATAGCGGCGATTAAGCCGGCGACTGTTAAGACGGACAAATTGCGTTTTCTCATAACAGATACCCTTAAATTACTTAAGCTGTATTAACGGCCCCATTATAAAGAGAAAGCAGAAAAATAAAAGCCAAAATTTGACCGTTGCCAATGTTTTCTATCTGCCGTCCTGCGCCTAACGAATATTTATTGGCATCAGCGGTTTTCGCCGGATTTGTTAGTCTGCCGGGACGCATCTACCCTCGGCCCAGGTCCGTAGGCATTGGACTCTTTCGGCCAGTGTTACCGAAAGCGGCGGCGAAGTCCTCAATGCCGAGAGTAGGCGATTTGTATCCAGGTCCGTTTTGTTTGCATACGCTTCGTGCAGGGCTGATATGACCGCCTGTTCTATTTCGGCACCGCTGTAACCTTCTGAGACTTTAGCCAATGCCTCCAGGTCAAATTGCCCCGGGTCACGCTGACGTTTCTTCAAATGAATGGCGAATATCTCCTTCCGCACAGCTTCGCTGGGCAGGTCAACGAAGAATATCTCGTCGAATCGGCCTTTACGAAGAAGTTCGGGCGGCAGGGCCTCAATGTCATTGGCCGTAGCAATGACGAATACCGGCTCTTCGTGCTCCTGCATCCACGTCAACAACGTGCCGAACATCCTCTTGGACAGGCCCCCGTCGGTACTTTGGCTGGCAGCGGAGGCAAAGCCTTTTTCGATTTCATCTATCCACAGGACTACCGGTGACATCGACTCAGTTTGCCGCAGTGCCTCGCGGAGGTTGCGTTCGGATTCACCAATATAGCTGGCGAATAAAGCGCCCGGGTCCATTCTCAAGAGCGGCTGATGCCAGGCGGTTGCTATCGCCTTGGCACAGAGACTTTTCCCGGCACCCTGGACGCCGAGCATAAGCACACCTCTGGGGGCTCTAAGGCCGAAATCCTCGGCCTTCGAGCCGAAAGCGTCCTTGCGCTCTGCCAGCCATTTCTTCAGTCGCCTCATACCGCCGATTTCACTCAAATCCAGCGGTGTTTGGATATACTCAAGCAAACCACCGCGTTGAATCATACGCCGCTTACTCGCAATTACAACGTTTATATCATTGTCATCAAAGCGCCTGTCGTTGGCAACGGTGTCGATAATAATGCGCTCAGCCTGCCGGCGCGTCAGCCCGCGAAGATTGCGAACGATTGTGTCCAGACCCCTTTGCGTAATGCCGACCTCGATGGGCTTCTTGCGGTGGAAGCGCCGCAGCGTCCTGCGGATAATACCTTGTAATTCCTCTTTGTCCGGAAAAGAAATTTCAAAAGGCCTCGTATAAGATTTTGCAACATCAGGCAGCTTGTCCTCACCGTCAATCATCACGAGCGTGCTGCCGTTTTTCTCGAAACGCTCAATAATGTCGCGCAAAGCCCGCAGCGCCAGTCCGCCCTTAAGATGTTCAGCGAGGTCGAGAGTTACACAAATGGAGCCTTCCTTTGTACCGGCAAGGTTGCAAAGCCCGACGGCGGGCGTTTCAGTATCAGCTATGAAAGGGCTCTCGGCCAGCAGCCCGTCCCTGACGCCGCCGGCAACAGACCATATCCACACATCACGGTTCAGACTAAGTGCCGCCTGCCGTACGATTTCCAGTGCGTACTGTTCTTCATAGGTAACGATAGATATGCAGCAGTAGTCGCCGGTGATGAGTTGTTCGAATCGCTCTATATCGTCCATTGAATATTGCCTCACGCATTTATATAGTCACGATTGTGCTCTTGCCTGACGCTCTGACGTAATGACCGCAAGCTCTTTCCCCGTAGCAGGTTCTCTTATACTTTTTACGCAAAACTGAGAAGCAGCAAATCAAAAATAATCAATATCGAAGATCCGGCGCCGTTTGACGGAATCACTAATCACTAATCACTAATTTTTTGGGGCCCACCAGTTCGATAATATTCCCGTCCGGGTCTTTCACCAGAGTCAGATAGTTATTACCGTCGAGGTCGTAAGGTTCTTTCACCAGAACCGCCCCGGCTTTCCATGCCCGCTCTACCGATGCGGTCGTATCCGAGACCCATATCGTCAGGTAGCTGAATCCGTAGCTCGAGTTGATAAATTGGTTATCAACTTTTTTCCCAGGCGCATCGGCAAATTCCATAAGTTTGATTTTGGTGGCGGCCGGCTCGTCACCCAACACTAACACCCGTACATGGAAAGGGTAGTGAGACAACCCACTAATTATAGCGTTTTATTTAATTATTTTAGTAGCTGGGAGAATATAAATGTAATGAGAGACGAAGTTAACATTACTTTAGGTGTAATAGTAGATACAACAAATCACAAAATTACTATTCTAAACGATTCAATATCCGATGGAGCAGATTGGGAAATTACTGCCTTTTTTCCTAATATTGATATTGTTTTAAACGTTCAAAGAACAGAATATATATTAGGCCAAGAGTTACAATTCCAGCTTAGTGGAAACATCTCATCTGGAACGTATACTTTTATTTTACTTGATTCTGCGGGTTTTTCTAAACAGAACCAAACAATAATATACCCTTCAGAAACAATCTTTTCGTACGATCTTAGCTTAGATGATCTTGATGGCACTTATACTGCCTACGTGTTCTGGTTTAGTGATAGTGGAACAAATGCTGGTGTTCAATCGCAAATATTTGAGATTTCTCTTAACCAACCAATTATAACGCCTGAATTTCCATTACCTTTAATCATCTTTATAGTAATACTTGGAGTGGTTGTAATAGGATTGACCTCTTACATAATATACAAGAGGATAAACTCCCATCAAAGAACTAAGCTAGAAAAATTCTTGAGTCGATGTACAGATATCTCGAACATTAACGATATCATCGTCATTGATACGAAATCTGGAATCGATGTTTTCTCCCAATCGTTTGGTGGAAGAAAACTAGATACTAGCCTAATTTCTGGATTCTTGCAAGCCATCAGTAACTTTGGAACGCAGATTTCAGCAGCTGCAAAGGAATCTCGTACGTTGAATATAGAATACAAGGATTCAATAGTAATGCAAACTGAATTTGTTAATCTAAAATTAATTGTAACATTAAAAGAAAATCCC
>JAUVYZ010000193.1 GCA_030602845.1 Phycisphaerae bacterium
AATCAGCTTGGCACCATCGAACAGCCACCGAACAGTCCTGTCGTCAACTTTCTCGAAGTTGGAGATTTCTTTAATCTCGCCCGGCAGATGCAGAATTGTCTCAGTCTTTATAGTTGAAAGAATGCCCTGCATCATCGGCTTCATTTGGTTGTAATCTAACTTGGCCTTTTTAACCTCCTTGTCTAATTCGGCTTCCGAGATCTCAGTGGTGGGTGGTTTCACGGCTTCGTCTTCTTCGCCTTGCTCTTGACCTTTGAATTCAATAGTTATTTCACCCGATGGGCTCCTGGTGAAATTGAGTTTCATATCGCTGCTAAAACCAGGAGTATGAATATTCAGTTCGTTAATGTCCGGGAAATACGCGGTGCCCTTGAAATACGTTCTGCCATCGTCGGTCAGTTTGTAGGAAATATCTTTCCAGGTATCGACCCCTGAAGATTGACTCAATATCCCTTTGACACTTTCCCTGAGCTGCGCCTGCGGGTCAGATGGTTCGCCGCCCATCATTTTACCCATCATCTTGCCCATCTCAGCAGTCATCTCAGCGGTCATATCGCCAATCTCGCCGGTCATATCGCCGGTCATCTCCCCCATCATCTCGCCGGTCATTCCTAAATCCATCTGTTGGAAAGTAACTTCGTGAATTACTTTTCCGGAACCGTCTGGATTTACGGTAATTTCATCCTTTGTCTCTATGCATCCGGTGACGGCTACGGCGTATATAATCAGCAAAATGTTAAGAATCTTATTCATAAGAGAAACCTCCTTTTCAAAAAATGGTTAATTTGCTCTTAAAAAACTGATATAATAATACACTATTTTCGGCAGACCTGTCAATAATAATATGCTCGAATTGACCATTTTGGTTGCAATAATCCCGGCAAATCGGTACCGGCACACCGGCATTATTAACGACAGCATAAAACGGTTTGTTACTCTGGGCCCCGGTGTTGCCGAGCTATTGCCTTTTGTATTTGCCGATTAACTGACCCTGGCCGAGGATGTGGCCTTCCATAGCCTTGAGCAACTGGCTTTTGTCGGCACCGGCGGCCAGGTCAACTTCCGTATCGAGTGCGTAAATCTTAAAGAAGTACCTGTGCGTGCCGCTCGGCGGGCAGGGGCCACCATAGCCAATCCTGCCAAAGTCAGTTGTCCCTTGCCTGGCTCCATTGGGCAGGGTCTCATCTGCAGGAATGTTCTCCGCCAGCTCCTTGGTCTCTGCCGGCAGATTGAACAAAACCCAGTGCACCCAGGTCCCCATCGGGGCATCCGGGTCATCGGATATAAGAGCGATACTCTTAGTGCCCTCAGGGACCGCCTCCCACTGCAACGGCGGAGAAATATCCGCACCGTCGCAGGTGTACTTGGGCGGGATTAAACCGCCCTCTTCAAAGGCCGAACTTGTGATTTTAATGTCCATCTT
Organism: Phycisphaerae bacterium; assembly: GCA_030602845.1. Lineage (GTDB taxonomy): Bacteria > Planctomycetota > Phycisphaerae > Sedimentisphaerales > Anaerobacaceae > JAUVYQ01. The sequence continues at coordinate 1,424 of JAUVYZ010000193.1, forward strand.
TTTTTCCTCCAATAGCTTACTTTTTTTTGGCGGACCATCGCTTGTAAAGCTGTTTGATTTGGTTGGCTTCGACTCTGCCGTCCCAGAGGGCCACGGCATACCGCAACACCAATGGTTTGTCCGACGTTACTTTCAGCGGTTGTTTGTGCAGCTTCATCGTGGCCGAGAGGTAAGCGAAGGGTTTGGTCATAGTGAACCACGTCGCCGGATGCCGCACATTGTCCGGGTGGTCGAACATAGCGACGGTGACAGGTTTGCCGTCCGCGCTGGCCGTATAAGCGCACCACGTCGAGCGGACAAGCCGCTCGTCACTTCGAAAGATAGTGCCCGGCTTGCCATCGGCGTTGCGGAACCGACCACCTTTATCCATTGATTTGACGAAGCGCATACCCAGGCCGTGGTAATGAGAGCCGGTCAGCGTGGCGGATTTCTTTCCAGCCGGCACTTCAAACTTGGACTGCCAGGTTAAAAGCGTGGCACCCAGGTCCGTTCCCTGGCGGACTTCAAGCGTGCGGCGCTCCTTGAGTAACAACTCTTGATTGCGAGGATTAATCCAGTCGATGAGTTCCGTGAAGCTTGCGTGGCGCATTTCGAAGCGTTTGTCATTTTCCACATCCGTTTTCACTTCGGTTCTCTCATCAATAAGGGCGCGGTGTACCTGTCGGCCCGCGGCCTGGCTCTCCTCCCAGAAATTTACGCCATCAACGCTGACAGCGAACATCAAAGCGTGATGATGCAGGTGGTCGGCAGGCGCATCGCGCAGAACGTTGACCCCGCCCGGCGAGAATAGCTGCTGAACGTATGGCTTGAAAGGTACGTTCTCGTAACGATAGCGCAGCAGAAGGTTTTCGCCTGCATAAACGGACACGATGTTTTCCTCCATCGTAATCCGCATAGTGTTTTTCGCAAACGCCGGACTCGCCGCGGCCGAGCTAAGCAGGCCGGCGGCCAGGAAAAAGATGATCGTGGTGTTTTGGAACCCTTTCATAATCAACCTCGCTGCAAGATTACATAAGACTCTTTAAGTACTCAATCATACCGCCCAGGCGGTCCAGCGTCAAAAACAGTATGGACAAAATCGCAATAATTCACATCGCTGCCCTTATCTCTCTTGCCTTACCCGATACTATTTTTATAAGGGTAAAGGAGATAAACCTAAACGCCAGCCCCGTACTGATACTGTAACTCAAAGCAATCATTACCATTATAATAAACGCCGGAAACGCTTCTTCCAAATTCGCAAAATCTATTTTCTTAACTTCCTTCATCATAAACAGCCCCACCATAATAAGCGCCGGCGCCGTTGCATATTCCGGAACTATCCCCACAATCGGCACGAACAATAATGCCAGCAGGAACAAAACGCCCGTAACTATCGAAGTTAATCCCGTTCGTCCACCCTGTTCGATACCGGCTGCGGATTCAATATACGAAGTGGTGGTTGATGTCCCTAATAAAGCACCTATCATAGTTGCGACGGCATCTATCCCCAATAACCTGTCCAGCCCCTTTATTCTATTGTTCTCGTCAACCATATTTGCCTGGTGACAGCATGCAACCAGCGTTCCCACGCTGTCAAACATATCTATAAACATCAGGGTAAAAATGCTCCCAAAAAAGCCCCATTTCAGAGCACCAAGGATATTCAATTGAAAAGAAATTGCCTGTACATTCAAGTGTAATGAGATGAACTGTTGTGGCATTTCTATCTTCTTGAACGCGGCTGCCAGAGCGGTTGAAGCCAAAATCCCGATGATAAGGCCTCCGGTTATCTTTTTCATCTCAAAAAAAATCATTACCAGCAGACCAAAAAGACCTATAAGAACTGTTAGCGTTAGCGGTCCTGCCGAGACAAACGTATTTTCATCTTTGACAACGATACCGAGATTTTTCAGTCCTATGAAGGTAATAAACAGCCCGATGCCGACGGCAATAGCGGAAATAAGGGATGCCGGTATTGCTTGTACAATTCTTTTTCTCAAGCCCAATAGAGTCAATATCAAAAAGAACAATCCGGAGAGAAACACGACGCCCAGAGCGGTCTGCCAGTCCATTTTCCCGGAGACGACCAGATATGCGAAAAAGGCGTTGAGTCCCATCCCCGGTGCCATCGCTATCGGTGCTTTCGCAAATGCCCCTACGATAAGCGTGGCAATGGCGGTGGCTATACAGGTAACAGCTATCAGGGCCTCTTTGTCCATCCCTGTCTTATCACTTAGAATATTTGGATTAACGAAAATGATATACGCCATCGTAAGAAATGTCGTTACTCCCGCCACGAAATCAATCTTGACGCTGGTCTGTTTTTGTCGCAGTTCAAAAAATTTACCGACCATTTTTGACCCCCTGAATTTTTACCGCACTGCCTTGCTATCGTTTGTCCACCACCCCCAATGATATTACTGATGCTCCTCGCTTTTTTCAACAGAAAGCTCTGAAGCTAACAGCTCAACTATCCCGGCAACCAGGCGGGCAGAGTTTTTGGCAGCCATTGTGTGGAACATACCCAAATCTTCCCTCGCCTTCTCGTCAGCTTTATCGCTGATACTGCGTATCACCAGGCATGGAATTCCCTGTTGATAGCAAATTTGAGCCACCGCTGCCCCTTCCATCTCTACCGCATCCGCTCCGAGCTCATTGCGCAATTCAATACACTTCTCAGGTGACGCAACAAAAACGTCCCCTGTAACAACCACGCCCTTTACAATCCTCGGGTCTCTTTCCCCTATGCTCGTCTTTATCGCTTTAAGCTCGACTTGTTCGGCTGCTCGCTCGGCCAATTTCAAAAGTCGTTCGTCTGCGGGGAAGAAGACAGGATTTCTCCAGCCATCGAAAGGGTTCCTTGCTCCTCTATACTCAAAACCGTCCGGCCACAGTGTTCCTGAGTCGTGCTGGGCCGTTTTCTCGGCTATCACTATATCTCCGGGAGACAGCTGCGGGTTTACTCCGCCTGCGACACCTGTAAAGATTACTTCGCTTGGCCTGAAATGCTCTATCAGCAATGTAGTTGTCATAGCGGCGTTGACCTTACCTATGCCCGTCCACGCAACGACAATTCTCTTGCCGTTTAACCTTCCACTGGCAAATTTCATTCCTTCAATTCGCTGCTCCTGTTTATCCGTCAGTTTGTGCTCAAGCATTATGATTTCTCTCTCGAATGCTCCAAGTACCGCGGTGACAGGCCGGGAATTCTCTTCGAGGAGGACTGGACTGCACGAACTACA
>JAUVYZ010000234.1 GCA_030602845.1 Phycisphaerae bacterium
GGTAGTTATCGTATTTATCTGTGTTGCTCGGTGGGGCATTGCGTTTTGCTGCATTGCAGTTTCCCACTGCAAAGGACCGTTCCGGACCAGGCTCAATCAATCCGAGCATGAAGGCATATCGCTTGCCGCCGGTAAAAACAAGTTCGCTCTTACCGGTAAGGTCGAACCGTAAGTATTGCAGTATTGCAGTTTTGTCACCGGTTGGCTTTCCCTTCTTATCCGTGGTTGGAGGAAGTTTTGGAAAAATACCGCCGCGTGCGATATGAATCGAGCGATATGTCACACCTTCAATGAAATCGTCACAGCGATGATTTTTGGAAAATCCATGCTTTGAGTCAGTCCCTTGCGGTGTACCGTTATCATTGATACGAGGTTCGCCGATAACTTCGAAGAATTGCAGGAATAGTTCCGCCCCCGGTGCTCCTGCCTTTACAGCATTCTCCTCGGGTCCGATTCGAATCACTAAAGCGTCAAGGTGGATATCCTGCTTAGGCAGGAAAACTTGTCCAACATCACGGTTACGTTGGAAATAGCCCTGCTTTTTCCAAACCAGGTGTTCACGGTCTGTATTGCGGATGCTCGGGCCACCGTCACCATGCCAGGACTTTGCCCCGCTAACAGCTACACGCCCTTGCGGCGGCTTATATTTTTTACCCAGGGCGGTTACGTGAAAATCCCCACGAGCTGCAGAACTCATGCCAATCAATAAGATTGCATAATATATGATATACTGTTTTATTAACATTCACTTACCTTTCATATTTCCACTGACATTTCCCATTTGTCTTCACAAGCTTCATGCTATCAAGTTCCAGTCAATTTGTCACGCTTCACTTGGGAAATCCGGGATTACAACAAATTTGGGCTATGGTTCAAAGGAAATTGGAGATTATTGAAGATTCTCGATACTCGCGCGGCTGGTAACTGGTGAATGGTAACTGGTGATTGGTTAATTGGTGATTGGTAACTGGTGATTGGTAACTGGTGATTGGTAACTGGTGATTGGTAACTGGTGATTGGTTAATGGTAAAATAGTTGCCAGCGGCTATAAATAACGGGTAATATGTTATTGCGATGATAAAGCAAAATACAGGTTTAGAGATAGAAGAGGTTTTTGCTCCGGGCGGGCTTATTTCACAATCGTTTGCGGGCTTTGAGAAACGTCCCGAACAGGTGCAGATGGCGCAGGTGATTCACAAGGCATTCGCGGACGGCCGGCATCTGGTTGTCGAGGCCGGCACCGGCGTCGGCAAGAGCTTTGCATACCTTGTCCCGGCGATAGATTTGGTCTGTCGAAAGGCAGGCCCCGTTAGAGGGACCCCGCTTTGCGGGAACCCAGATTCTACAGAGGCCGGCAGGAGACAAAAAGCGAAGAATTCTAACGGGGCAGGCAAGGTCTTGGTCAGCACTTTTACCATCACGCTGCAGGAACAGCTTATCAACAAGGACATTCCATTTCTGACCAAGTGTCTACCTCGCGGATTTACAGCGGTTTTGGCAAAGGGCAGAGGTAATTACCTGTGCAAACGCCGGCTTGAATTTACGCTGCGCAGGCAAAGGGGACTGTTCGATGAATTCGGTTCGCAGCTTGCGGTGATGAATGACTGGGCCGGTCGAACGAAAGACGGCTCGCTAAGTGATATCCCGGTTGCGCCGAAGAGCCAGCTCTGGGATGCGGTCAAGAGCGAACACGGCAATTGTCGGGGCAGGAAGTGCCCGCATTTTCGCAACTGTTTCTACTGGCGGGCCAGGCGGCGACTGGAGAGCGCCGATATTATTGTGGCTAACCACGCACTTATGTTCAGCGACCTTGTTCTGAAAGAACAGGGAGCGTCGGTACTGCCGGATTATCGCTATGTGATAATCGATGAGGCACAGAATATCGAACACGTGGCTGAAGACCATTTCGGAATAAATATCAGCAATCACAGAGTCAAGTATCTGCTCGACGGCCTTTTCAATCCGAGGACGCATAAAGGGCTTCTAACTTATATGGGCTCGGCCGCGAAGGCAGAGAAGGCGATTGATGTGGTCGGCCGAATAGCCGGAGAGGCGAAGGTCTTCTTTAAGCAGATTCGCGACTGGTATGGGAAAACAAAAGACGAGACCAACGGAAGAGCTTATTGCAATTTTGTTGATGACAGAATCGGAGGTCATCTAAAAAGTTTGCGATTGGAACTGGCTAAGCTGGCAAAGCAGACAAAAGACGTTGATGAAAAGTTTGAGATTATACGGTTCATCGACCGCTGCGCGGCGCTAGCGCAGGATTTGAATTGGTTTTTGACACAGAAGCAGGCGGATTATGTTTACTGGGTTGAGGTTGACGGGGGCAGAAGGGCAACCGTTCGCCTGAGAAGTGCGGCGGTGAATGTCGGGCCTGATGTGAAAAGGTGTTTGTTTGATAAATATGAATCGGTGATACTGACAAGCGCGACTTTGAGCAGCGGCTCAGGGACAGAGAGGAGCGGCTTTAATTTCTTTGCCGGGCGAATCGGTCTGGATGATTTTGGCGCTCTGCGGCTCGGCTCGCCGTTCGATTACGAGAAACAGGTTACGATTTATATCGAAAAGGACCTGCCGAACCCGAACGAACCGGCTTTTATTGAAGCTGCGGCCGAGAAGGTGAAAAAATACATACTCAAGACCGGAGGCAAGGCGTTTGTGCTTTTTACCAGCTACGCGATGCTCGGCGAAATTGCTCAAAACCTTTCGGACTGGGTGGCGGAAAATGATATTGAGCTGCTGCAGCAAGGGGCAGGTCTCGACAGGACTGTGCTTTTGAAGCACTTTAAGGCGGGGGGCAATAGTGTTTTGTTCGGGACGGACAGTTTCTGGCAGGGGGTCGATGTGCCCGGCGCAGCGCTTAGCAATGTTATTATTGTTCGTCTGCCGTTTGCTGTCCCTGATAAGCCGTTGCTTGCCGGTAGATTAGAGCAGATAAAACAGCAGGGCGGCAATCCTTTTTTTGACTATCAGTTACCGTCGGCGATTATCAAGTTCAAGCAGGGTTTCGGCCGACTAATCCGCAGTAAGACCGATACCGGTATCGTCGTTGTCCTGGACTGCCGCGTGGTCAATAAATCCTACGGCGCGAAATTTCTGGCGGCGATACCCAAATGCAGAACGAAAATTGTGGTTCGTGAATCGTGAACCGAACCACGAGCCGCGGCTTAGCGGGAGATACTCTCTTCGAGATGGGCAAGCACGGTCCTGGCTTTGGAGACCTTGTTGCCGGCCGGGCCCAGCCAGTAGATCTCTGCATCTCTCTGCAAGAGGTTTTCTATCTTTTTGCAGGCCAGAAGTACGGTGGCGTGATTTTTATTGCCCATAAATCTGCCTACTTCCGAGGACGACATCTTGGTGTGCTTTCTGGTCAGATACATACTAAAATGCCGGGCCAGGGCCACTGTTCTGTTTTTCTTGGACGAGTGTATATTAGCCGGCGTTAAGCCAAAATAGGTGGTGACGGCTGATTCGATATCCGATATGTGCACAATCGGGTCTGTTCTGGCCAGATGTTCAGCCAGAATCGCTTTGCTCATAGAGAGGCTGATTTTCTCGTTTTGCAGTGCCGAGTATGCAATTAGTTTCAGCAGGGCCCCTTCCAATTCCCGCACGTTGGTCCTCAGACTTTCGGCAATGTATCTTATTACACTTTCGGGGATGGCTGTTTGAGTCTCCGTTTTGTGACGACCGGCAAAACGGGACCTTTCCATTTTCAATTTGCAATCGTCGAGCATCAATTGTCTTGCGTACTGTCTGCAGATTTGACAGCGGGTCTGGAAATCAGGGCTTTCAATCTTGACGACCATTCCCGAAACGAATCGGTTGACCAGCTTCTCGGACAACTGG
>JAUVYZ010000196.1 GCA_030602845.1 Phycisphaerae bacterium
CCTGTACTCACTATAGTGCTCCTTTGGCCTTCTAACTGGCCCTAAAATCTGTCTCTCGTATTTTTTCCAAGAGTATATTCCTGAGAGACGTGAGAATATGCCCAACTGACAGTTACTATACCAGGATGCCAACCAGAGTGCAATAAAAATAAATTAAAATAATCATAACGGCACTTTGGGCCGGGGGGGCTACTTTGCCCCTTGCGGCGCTGCGAAGTGCAGAGGGTGGATTTTGGCCTTAGGCGGAATAGATAATGATAGCTCCGATGGCTAAAGCGAGTACAGCAAGAACTCGAAGAAACAGAACCGATTGTTTTTGATACCAATCAAGTATCCGTCTAATCTTTTGCGGGCCGAGTATAAATATCAACAGGCCTCCTATCAGGAAAAGAATCCCCAAAACAGCTATCACCCAGCGAATCTCGCATTCGGGAGAACCAGCACGGAGTAAAAATATTACTGCCAGCACCAGTCTTATCAGTCCTGCGAAGTAAATGCGTTTTCCCTGTTTGAAGAATCCCATCAGCCATTTCATAATATCGGGCCTTAATAAGTACACAATCCCGGCAACAACGATAACTACGCCTAAACTTTGAATAACGATTTTCATAATTTTTCTCCTTAATTTCTCTAGGTTTCCGTTTTGTGATTTACCTTCCGATACTGTAATATTCAAATCCTGCCTTTTTAAGTACCTTGGGGTCGTAGAGGTTTTTGCCGTCGAAGATAACAGGTTTTTTTAGTTTTGCGGCAATAGCTTCGAGGTCGGGGTTCCTGAATTCCTGCCAATCGGTGAAGACGATTAGGGCATCAGCGTTATCAAGTCCATCGTATCCGTTCTGGAAGATTTCGATTTTGCCGTCCAGAGCTGCCATTGCCGCGGGGCCGGCTTCCGGGTCATAGCCATTTACCTTCATACCCCAGTCGAGGAATTTCCTTATGCAGTAGATTGCGGGTGATTCTCTGACATCATCGGTTTTTGCTTTGAAAGCCAGTCCCCAAACTGCTAACGTGGTTTTGTTTTCCCGGCCGGCGAAATAGTCCTTAATGCGTTTTGCAAATCGCTCCTGCTGATTTATATTTACCTCTTGTACGGACTTAGCTATTTTCATTTCGACGCCGTATTCGTCGCCGGTATGAATCAGGGCGCGAACATCTTTAGGCAGGCAACTGCCGCCGAAGCCTACGCCGGGGAATAAAAATGACGGCCCAATCCGCGAGTCACTGCCGATGCCCTGTCTTACCTGCTCGACGTCTGCACCGATTCTTTCGCAAAGCGCCGAGATTTCATTCATAAATGAGACTCTTGCTGCCAGCATCGCATTGGCTGCGTACTTGGCCAATTCAGCGGAGACAATGTCCATAAATAGTATTCGCTTGCTCTTTCGCATAAATGGGTCGTAAAGCTGTTTCATTATTTCCTTAACGGCTGGGTTGGTTGTGCCAATGATTATTCTTTCGGGGCGCATAAAGTCATCAATGGCGGAGCCTTCCCTGAGAAACTCCGGATTACTTACATAATCAAACGGCGTTTCTGTTCTGGATTTTATAATGTCCGTTATTTTTTTGTGCGTACCTATCGGCACGGTGCTTTTTGTTACAATAATTCGATAGTCGTTGAGGTTTTCGGCGATATCGGCGGCGACTGCAAGGACGGCTGATATATCGGCTGAGCCGTCCGGTGTCGAAGGCGTGCCGACACCGAGAAAGATAATAAGCGAGCTGTCCACTCCATATTTCAAATCAGTTGTAAAGTGCAATCGTCCGAGCTTATGATTGTGTTTGACCATTTCAGTCAGGCCCGGCTCGTAAATGGGGATTACTCCATCTTTTAGGCCTGCAATTTTGTCGGCGTCTCTATCCACACATACGACATTGTTGCCGGTCTCCGCCAGGCAAGCTGCGGTTACCAATCCGACGTAACCAACCCCAACCACACAAATCTTCATTTTATATCTCCTATTATTCAGCCATACAGGGCAGCCACACGGGGCTGCCCCTACTGTCCACTATCATCGAGCTCTATCATATCGGTATCTATCTCGACACTTGCTGCCTGGCCGAGCATATCTATCTGTAAAACCAAGCGCGCGGTGTTTTTCGTTTTGACCGGGCCTCCCAAACGCTCTTTTTTGCGTTTGGGGACCTCGGTGACGATACCGTGCAAATCGGCTAACGGCCCTGCTATGACGCGGCAATGCTGCCCTGCTTTGATGTAGCTATGCGGTGCGAGGGGGGCGCCGGCTCGAAGGGCCTGCTCAATTTGTAGCAGTTCGTCAAGTAGTCTCTGCTGGTCTTTGACTTCGATTAGATTGGCTACGCGATTTGTTCGCAATAGTTTGATGCGCTGGTTTTCCTTGCCGCAAAAGAACAAATATCCGCTGAACAACGGCAGGAGCGAGCGTATCGTTCTTTGGTTTCGACGCCGAACCTTCCAGCACATTGGAAGAAAGTAGCTGATATCTTTGCGAATCAAATCCTGGGCCAGGGCTTTTTCGTTTCTGCTTCTGGTGTGAGCGACCCACCATAAGCCGGTAAAATCGCGGATGGATTTTACTTCAGGCCAGGCGATAGGTGGATTTTCACTTGGTTTGAGCAACTTTATTTTCCCTGATATAATCCGTTAGAATTTTTCCCTTTTGTATCATATTATTAGCTCATTATAGAGCTTCTTGCGGGTTACAAAAAGGAAAAAATTTCTAACGGGGCCAAAAGAATTGGCCATTTGGAATTGACTATTTTCGGGTTTCGACTTAGGATTGATACTCAGTTATTGAAAAATGGGAATTGGGAATCGAAAATTGATTAGTATTTTATTCACCTGCATCGGCAGACGGGTCTCGTTGCTGAACAGTTTTCGCCGGGCGGCGAGACAGCTGAAAATAAACGCCTCGTTCCTTGGTACGGATACGACCGAGCTAAGCTCCGCCCTGCAATTGTGCGACAGGAGTTTTCTGGTTAAGCCGGTTGCACACTCCGGCTATATCAAGCAACTGCTGACAATTGTCAAAACCAATAAGATAAAATTGCTCGTTCCTACCGTTGATTTGGACCTGAAACTTCTGGCCCAGAACAAGGCGAAATTTGCTGCGATGGGCTGTTGTGTGCTTGTCTCGCCTCCGGAAGTGGTCGATATTTGCCAGGACAAGAGGAAAACGTATAGTTTTTTGGTCAAGAACGGTTTTGATACCCCTCTTACTATGAGTGTTCGAGCCGCACTTTCGAAAAAGAAACTCAACTGGCCTTGCTTTCTGAAGCCCTGGGATGGCTATGCGAGCAGAGGTAATGCCGCCGTGAGCAATCGCAAAGAACTGTTATTCTTTGCGAAAAGAATACCGAACTGTATCGTTCAGGAATTTATCAAAGGTGCGGAACATACCTGCGACGTATATGTTGACTTGTGTTTGAAGGCCCGCTGTGTTGTGCCGAGAAAACGCATCGAGGTAAGGGCCGGCGAGGTGAGCAAGGGACGGGTGGTAAAACACCCTCGTATTATGAGCGAAGCCGCGAGATTGGTTGAGAAACTCGGAGCGGGGCCGGGCATTATAACTTTGCAGTTGTTTCTGACCGACGATGATAAGGTAAAATTCATCGAGATAAATCCGCGATTCGGGGGCGGCGTGCCACTGTCAATCAAAGCAGGTGCCAACTTTCCAAAATGGATATTGCGGGAGCTGCTGGCTTCAAAAGTAAATATCCGTTTCGACGGCTTCAAAGATAATTTAGTTATGCTTCGCTACGACGGCGAAGTCTGGCTGGAAGATGCTAATGCGAGAAGGGCTGGGAAATGATATTTGATAATATAATTGGGCCGGCCCGGCCGGTTACTTGGATATTGCGCTTTTGGCCTATATTGGCGGGTTCTTTTGCCGGTTCATTGGGCGCTACCTGGCTGTGCAAGAAGATTGCCATAAAATTCGGAATCGTTGACAGGCCGGATGACCTGGTCAAAACGCACAAAGAGCCCATAGCTTATCTCGGCGGTATTGGTATGCTCGTCGGCTTGACAGTCGGTGTGCTGGCAGGCGTCAGCTGTTTGAGAAACGAAGAATTTTTCAGCCCGGTGGTGTTGAAGTGGCTGCTGGCAATATTAGCCGGCGGGGCGATAGCGTGTTTTGTCGGACTTGCCGACGATGTATTCGACATAAAGCCGAAGCAAAAATTCGCCGGCCAGATTGTCGCTGCTGTTATTCTGCTGTTGGTGGGTATTGTGCCGAATTTGTATCGTATCGCCGACCCATTAAATTTGCCGATACCCGCTAATCTTGAAGCGATTCTGAGTATTTTTATCGTGATATTTTTTGTCCTTGGTGCAACAAATTCATTAAATCTGCTTGACGGGCTGGACGGACTTTGTGCGGGGGTGACAGCAATTATTACTATTGCTATGCTGCTTCTGTCAATACATCTGGCGACGTGGAAGTACAGTGAAGTCGGTGACCCGGTACGGATTATAATTTGTCTTGGGCTTGTGGGAGGGGTCTGTGGCTTTTTGCCTTTCAACCGGTATCCGGCCAAGATATTTATGGGCGATGCGGGCAGTATGCTGCTGGGCTTTATG
>JAUVYZ010000118.1 GCA_030602845.1 Phycisphaerae bacterium
GGTAGTCGGTCTTTTGGGTCAGTTTTACCTTCATGCCGTCATCCATCTTGACCGAGGCCTCTCCTGAAGCGAAGAGGTTGACATACATCCGGTTTTTACCCCGGGCATAAGCCAGCCCGCCAACCTGTGGGATGATCCGCGTAAGGTTCGTCGGACAGCAGGCCAGGCCTATCCACGACGACCGGCGACCGCCCCTGCTTTCCAGCGGGTTCTGGTAGAAGAATCCGTCCCCCGAGATCGAGATTCCCGAGATCGCCCCGTTGTACAGCGCCAGCTCCATCACGTCGGCGTACCTGGCATGGCCTTTGAGCAAGTTCATCCGGTGCTGCCAGAGCGCGTGGGCGATGTTTGCGCAGGATTCGCAATAAGTGCGGTTGGGCAGGAGGTAGGGGTCGCCGAATCCCTCGTCGTGGTACTGGGCGGTTCCTATGCCGCCTGTGATATACATCTTGCGGGCGACCACATCGTGCCAGATGCGATCCAGGGCCCGTACGTAGTCGGGGGCGTCCATGAAACGGGCGATATCGGCCATCGCCGAATACACGTATCCGGCGCGGACGGCATGGCCGATGGCGTTCTGCTCGACGAGCGGCTTGTGGTCCTGCATGCGTCCGTTGCGTATGCTGTTTCGAGCCCGGCGCCGTGCTCGGCTTCGCTCCGAGGGCGGCAGATCATCAAAATTGGGCGGTTCGGGCGTCATGGTTTTAGGGTCGAAGGGTTTACGCTCGAAGCCGTGGGCGTGGCCTCGCTCGTCGAGAAAGAACCGCGACAACGCCAAGTACCGCCGCTCACCGGTGGCGCGGTAGAGTTTGACCAGGGCCAGCTCCACCTCTTCGTGCCCCCCCACATCGTACCTCTTGCCGGGCCCGAAGATACCGTCGATGTGGTCGGCAAATCGCTTCGCTGCGTCCAGCACGTTGGACTTGCCGGTCAGCCGATTATGCTCGACGGCCATCTCGAAAAAGTGGCCCGCGTTGTACAACTGGTGCTCCAGGCGTAAGTTTTCCCACCGCTTGTCGGGGTCCCGGACGATGTAGTACGCAATCAGGAATCCATCCTTCTGTTGAGCGGCCAGGATTCGGTCGAGAATGCCTTCCACGCGATTTCGCAACCGGCTGTCGTCGTGATGCTGCAGGGAGTACAGGGCGCCTTCGAGGGCCTTGTGGAGATCCGAGTCGAAGGCGTGGTGGCCGCGGAGCGGGCCGTCGAACACTCCAGCCGCCTTGTCGAAGTTCGTGACGTGCCCATTGCGCTCCAAACAGTCCAGCGCGTGGCCGATGGTCACCTCGTGATGGGTCTTCAAACGCGGGCCCCAGAACCCGCCTCGCAGCTCCACCCGCTCGTGGCTTACTTCATACAGTCCGCGATTCGGCAACACATCAGATCCCGCAGCGATGCTCATCAAGCTCAGGGCAACAACTGCGTTAATAATTATCGTTGCAAGATACTTTCTCATGATGACAATTCCTCTCGTGTATCTGATAGACAATTTGATTGTTGTTTTCTTGCGATTGCGGCAGTGAGCCGGAAAGCAAGAGAAATTGGTGCACTTTACTGGCCCGCATAGATTGATTTCATTTTCCAGCCTTTGACTTTGGCCGTTATATCACCACCTTTGCTGAACAGGCTTATGCCTACATTTTCCTTATCGTGCTGGTGCATGTATACAGCCCCCTGACGATCGTTGACGAATACCTCGACCATGCTTTTATCCAGGAAGATACGAAGATTCAAATCTTCACCTTTCTTAAGCTCGAACGGAGGCTTAATTTTGCCCATTGCCAAGACCTTGCTCTCTGGCTTGATGGTGATAGGAAAACCCTTGCCATCCTTATCGCAGAATACGCTGACGCCATATTCTTTGGCGCTGGTTGGCTTGATTGTGACGCTCAGCTCTACAGTGTCACCGCAAATTCTCTTGAGCATGTGGCTGCTATTGCCCTTGACGGTGATGTCGCCTTCATTCTTCTCATCATAACGAAGCTTCTTAAGTTCCCGCAGCGGTTTGATGCGCAACACACCATCGGCGGGCAGGCTAAGCTCACGCGGCAGTGACTGGATAGCGCTCTGGGCGCCCTCCACCCTGCACCAGGCCCACATGACACGGCGGCCATCCGGAGTCAGCAGTGATTCCGGCGCGAAGAAATCCCGGTACTTCCAGTTCATCATGGCGTGGGACTCGGGAAGATACTTCTCGTCCTTGAAGTTGCCAAGGTAGTAACGGCACCCCATTCTATGACTGATGCAAAGAAGCATCCACTTATCACCTATCTTGAACATATTGGCGCAAGAGACGTCTTCATTTTTGTTTACCCCCAGATTCGGCATGTCTTCGTGCAGCAAGAGGCCGAGATACTCCCACTCTTCAAGATTCGAAGATTTCATCAAATGAGGTGGGGTGCCGCCGGATATCGCATAATAGGTATCACCATTCAACCAACAGTCAGGATCCCACATACGTATCTTGGCCGCCTGCCCGGATTTAGTCCTGGGCTTAACTGCAACTGGCTTGGTCCATTCATCCAGGTTATCGTCAAGGGCAAAAGCCAGGTAGTTGTTTCCCGACCCCTGGCCATGGTAGATCATTGCCGGCCGGCCGTCCTTAGTGAAGAATCCTGTACCACTGAACATTCCGTGCCCCGTATTGGGCCCGACAAGTACGGTGGGGTGCCACTTCCAGGTAACCAGGGGCTTGCTGGATAGTTGAGCGAACGCATAGACGTGCTTGTTTTTGTAAATATAATGCAGATAATAGCGGCCTTTGTAGAAACAAGCGGTGTTGGGATCGCCAGGCATGCCGACACCCGGGCCCGGGTGGGCAAGATGGTATGTTAGCCAGTTAGCCGGCACATCTTTCGGCATGGCCGGCGTTTCCTCTACATACGGGGCCGCCGGTGCACGCGCGCGCCGAGCGCGGGTGGCTATCTTGGCGTCATCTTCAGTAACAGCGGCGACCAGAACAGAGTTTTCGCCGAGAACTAATTTGCCATCGGCCAGCTTCGCTCCGTTTTTCATTCTGCTGTGTGCAAATCGACCTGTACGATCCTCAACCTTGTCGCCCTCGAAATCCCACCATGCGTAGGGTTCGATTTTTGATTTCTTGTTCGGCTGGAGCGATTTAATCTCATCGACAGTCAAGGCCTTACTGTAGATACGGGCGTCTTCTATTGCTCCGGAGATGTGGCCACCTGCTGCTCCAACGTGTCTCAAACCGAAGACAGCAATATTATTCTCAGGGCTTAACAGATCAATGTTCTTAGCCTGATACGATGCATAGCTCTCACCATTGCGGTAGATCAGTATCTCGTCACCCTTATAGACGATAGCCATCTGGACCATTGTCTTGTTGTCCGCAGTCTCGGCGACGTACTTATCCTGGGCTTTCTCCGTACGCTTATGAAAGTCGCTGCCGGCCATCCATTTGCCTGGCTGTAGCTCGCCAAAAACTATGCCGTCAAACTGATTGCCGCTCTGTATCGTAAGCGCACTGCCTCCACGATGATTCAGATTAGCCGGAGCAACCCATACGACCAGCGTCTTGTCCGTCCCCGCTGATTCTGCAGCACACAGAGAAAACGCTGCGAACACGATCATGATACTTGAAATAATTGGCTTCATATTAGCTCCTATTTGTTGTTACGTGTTTTTGAAATTTCTCTCAATAACGTGAACCCCGTCCCCATGGTCAAAGAAAATACCGTACTTGCCGCCGTCCGGTGCCCGCAGCGGCGGCTCTCCCACTGTGTCTTCAATGACATGAGTTCGGCTCAGGTTCAGTTTCTTGTCCAGCATCCGGCGGAAGTCCCGATACGTTTTCGGCTTGGTCTCGGTCAGGCGCTTGTAGCTCTCGGCCGCCTTGCGCTCCCACTCGTGCGGCGAGGCCGCGTAACGTTTGGCACCGTCCTCCCACCGCTGAAACGCTTCAGTCAGCTTCCGGCTGTCCACATCACACAGGGCAACCACATTCTCCATGTGCGGGATCGTGTCCACGAACCACGTGCCGCGCCCACCGACGCCAATAAGCGCGATATCCAGCTTTTCGTTTGCTTCGTAACTATAAGCTGAGCGGCTGTTCTTCAAAATAAGCATGCCCAGGCCGCCAAGGGCCGTGGTCCTGAGAAAAACACGGCGGCTGATTCCTGAGTGCATAGTCGCTCACACTCCTTTCGTTTTGTGCAATGGCCTAACTTCTTTCTGCGCTTATATCTACCCCGCACCAATTGACGTCTCGGTCAAATCCCGGGGTTTCCGGTCCGCCCCGGCGGAGTCTGTATGTTGGCCGTCCAATTGGTGCGGGACTGGTCATCTATTTCATAATCTTATCAAGTTCTCCTGAAAAAGCCAGACCATTTGTGTGCGATTTCCGCAGATAGGCTTTGCCTGTCCACATATGAAGCGCGGAAATGGGTGATGGATTTAGAAATCTTGACCTTAGAGGATTCGTTTTTCAAATGGGTGAATATGAGGCAAGGAATTCAACCATGTCTCGGCATCCTTGCCAATAGTCTCTGCCATTTCGGGAAAATATTTAGCACGGGATTTTTTCACAGTTTGACAATATTGCTTAAGTATATCAGTTACCTGGCGGCAGGAAATATTAGAGGACTGACTATTGAGAAGCAAATCAAAACCGGCTCCGATGATAACTGCCCCGGCGGCTACGGCAGCGGGTATTTTTTCCAGGTTCATTCCCCCGGTCATCATAATGGGGCATGTTCCAAACGTAGGGTTTTTACGACAAATATTTACGAACTCCAAACTCGGTCCTAACACCTTGATGAAATGACTTCCTGCTCCAAGTTGTAAGAATGCCTCACGAATAGTTTCTGCGCAAGGACATACGATATGGGTAGAAGAATACTTCTCTATGTTTTCCAGTTTCCATCCTACCATTGAGACAAAACCATCAACTCCCATTTCAGCCAATTCGGATAAAGTCAGCAATTGGGGGTGTCTTACCTTCGCTTTTCGGATTATATCATCGTTGTCCAGCGTACTTCCCACTAAAAGGTAGATATCCGGATAATTTTGTCTAATCCAGGGAATCATTTTATCCGCATCGGGGCATCGTAATGTGTATTCGATACAGGTAATACCTGCTTGTATACAAGCCTCGATGAGCATTTTCGGGTCGGGTTCATTTTCCACAAAAATCGGGACAAACCCTTGTTCATGAATACATCTATAGGCATTAAATAGCCTGCGTTTCGGCTTTGACTCATTCATACACTTTTCCCTCTTTACGTTGATTCGTCAAATCGATTGTCTCTTTGGCGCCACCCAGCAACATTTCACGCAAACCTCGCCATTTCCACATCATATGACTGTCTTTCTGAAGTGAGGGTGCCGATGATAAAAAACTTAATAGATATCCGGCGACGATAGTAATTGTAAGGCCGGTAATTCCGTAAAGCGTAAAGGTGACATTAGTTTTATATTTCAAATATAACAGAGGAGGAAATGCCAACAGAATACCAAGTAACGTGCCGAAGGAATTAGTTCGCCTGAAAAACATCCCCAGCACAAATACTCCAACAATCGGACCAATTAAAATACCGGCTATACTGTTGATGGTCTTTAATATACTTTCGATATGAATCATTCGGGTGGAAAGGATAATCACGACTATCCCCCAGAAACATGTAAGGATTTTAGCTGCCATCAATGTTTTTCTCTCCGAGGCATCTTTATTAACGAACTTTTTATAAATATTCACGACGGTAATCGTAGAGAGAACATTCAAAACAGAATCCATTGTTGACATAGCAGCCGCCAATAAAGCAGCGATCATAAATCCTCGAATCCCAATAGGCATAACCGAGTATATGTAGTAGGGGAATATCCGGTCGTATTTATTATCTGCGATAAATTGAGACACTTCCGGAGAAGGATAAATCGTATAATAGGCGAATAAACACATTCCGACGCAATAGAGGATAAACCATACGGGTATTGTAAAAAAGGATTGAACTAACATGGCCAGTTTGGCATTTTGGGGGGAGCGAGCACTCAAATACCGCTGCACGTTCATCTGGTCTACTGTCTTGGAACCTAAAAATTCAATAAAACCATAGGGTACCAATGTCCAGAAAACGTACCGGGCGGTAAGATCAAATTCGGGATTGATTACCCTCAGTTTGCCGGACTCATCAGCTATACGGACAACTTCAGAAATACCACCGGGGATTTTGCTAATCGCAACACATAAAGCCAAAACCAGGCCCCCGACAATGAAGAAAAATTGCACAACATCCGTCCAGATTACCGCTTTCATTCCCCCCAGGGTGGTATATATGATCGCTCCTGTACCAATACCGATTATGGAAGGAATAAGGGGAATACCCATCGTAACATGCAACACTAAGGATAAGCTAAAGACTACTATGCTGGCGTAGAGACAACGATAAAGTATGAAAACCAGAACGATAATCGTACTAAGCAAACGATTAAAGCGTGCCTCAATATATTCATACACAGTTGTAATTCGTAAG
>JAUVYZ010000021.1 GCA_030602845.1 Phycisphaerae bacterium
TGAGAAATTCCTTTTTGACGTTATTCACAACCTTCTCAAGCCCCGAGCCTGTAACAAAACCCATCGACCATATACCCTTTCGCGGATACTCAACCGCAACAACCCTTGAGAACATCTTTTTCTTTTCCTCCTGGGTAAGTACAAAATCGGTAATCTGTTTTATATAAGGATAGACCCTCCTTAAAAACGGCGTGTTCATTATGAAGCGTTCGACCATTCGCCAGATGGTTCTGCCGACCACGCTGGCCAGTAGTGCTCCGACTATGCAAACTATAAGTAGGGCTATAAGAAAACCTGCTGCAGATAAGGCCACGTTCCACCACCGTTCGGCCAGGTTGTCAACAAATCCGCCGCCGGCAACTTTTCTCATCAACCAGTCCAGAGCATCTCTTATGTGGCTACTGATATTGTCCTGGATAAAATTGAACCCCAAGACAAATATCCAGATTGTCAGGATGGTCGGCAATAATACCGCTAATCCACGCAAAAAATAGCTTTTGAAACGTCTTGTAACACTCATATCTTTAACACTAGGTCCTTTGCTATCGTCAACTTAGTATTTTTACTTTATCGAACGTACTTATAAAACCACATCTTATCCAGAACACCGTAGTTTAATTTATCGACTTCTTATAGTCAATAAAAAAGTCTTTCGGTAAATGTGCTCCAATCAAATGTATCGCCGCCCCGGGCAAAGATGCGAGCATCCATACGGCCCGCTGACACAACGCCAGCGCAGACGCCGGCTCCTCACCGACACCCGCAAAGTTAATAAACATCGAAGCAAGCAGGACTTCCACCACTACCGCACCGCCGATACTCACGGGAACCGCTCCCAACACCCACGTCAGCGTGAAAAATACATAATAATACTCGATGCCGGCTTCAATCCCCAGATTTAACCCGAGAAGCCAGAACCCCGTGATTGTCAGAAGCTGCAAAAAGATCGTCAGAGCAAATACCACAAGAATTGTTCCGGGTTTGCTGCAATAAATAACGATTGCATCCTTGAGCTTGACAATCATTCTTATGGCGGGTGTGCGGATATATAACCAGGCCCTTGCCAGAATCGAGCGGGTTGTCTTATGCAGCAGGAGTACGCAAAAAATCACCACTATGGCCGCAAACACCCAGAGAAGAATCACTTTGTATTCCACGACATATTCGAGAAAACCGCCCCGGCCGCTGGAAGTTATTACAGCCCCCCGGCCTCGTAGAAAGAGCAAGTAGAAAAAAACAGCGATTGCCAACGTGCTTAACAACCCAATTACCCTGTCAACGAATACACTAAGAACCGCCTCGAACTTTTTATCGGTGTGTTTGGTAACGTACCAGGCACGAAGCAAATCACCACCTACTGAACCGGGCATAAAATTATTGTAAAACCACCCCAAAAAATACAGTCTGACGGCAGCCCAAAAGTCTATAAAGATGCGCTGACTCCTGAGCAGCAGCCACCAGCGCAGGCCTATTATTATCTGGCTGATAATAAAAATACCGAGAACGCCGGCAAAAATCCCCATATTCATTTGGCGGAAAATCTCCACCAACCTGTGCCATCTTTGCTCCCCGGAAACCCAAAATACCCCCCAAACCACCCCGCACACAACCACCGCAATACGCAGAAACAGAAATATACGTTTACTTTTTTTGGCTCTCGGTTCGGGCATTAACGTATTTTGCCTTAAAAAACTTGTTTTCGCAGATAATAACAGGTAAAACTGCTCCCGGCAAGACGATATTTGGTAAACCCCGTTAGAAATTCCAGAGGGGACAAGAATATGGGACAAAAGGTGAAGGATTTCTAACGGGGTAAATCGAACCACGAATCGCGAAGGAGCAAACAAATGTCAGCAAACAAAATTATTGAAGAAGGTTTGGAATTTATTCCAAAATTCGATGACAACGGCCTGATACCGGCTATAGCCCAGGACGTAAAAACCGGCCGGATACTGATGGTCGCCTATATGAATCGGGCCGCACTGGATTTGACAATTCAGACCGGCTATGCCACATATTTCAGCAGGTCGCGACAAAAATTATGGAAAAAAGGCGAAGAAAGCGGCCATTTTCAAAAAGTAGAACAAATACTCGTCGATTGCGACCAGGACTGTCTCATCCTCAAGGTGGCCGTCGATGCCGGCCAATGCCACACGGGCTACCAATCCTGTTTTTACCGTGCGTTGAAGAAAGACAGCAACAAAGAGCTGGAATTTATCGCAGAAAAGGTTTACGACCCAAAAAAAGTTTACAAAAAATAAACCGAGCCGAACGCCGCAAGACCATATTTTCCGGTATCATGTTTGTCTGGTGTAAAGCCTTGATATAACAGAACTTACCGAATTTGCGCTTAGACAACCTACAAATAAGAAACACTTATAATACTTATTGCCCGATAATTTTCTTGATTTCAACTTGGCAATGTGGTAAAAAGAAAAAAATGGTGCTTTTGGCTTCAGAGAACAGTGTATTTGGCTTAATTGAACGCTGTATTTGGCTTTAGCGAGGAGCGACGACGACATTTTTTTTATTTCGTCTTTTCCCGTGGAAAAGAACGCGCTATTGAATGGAAAGTTTTTTGGTTTGGCAAAACCTGCGTTTTCCTATCCACACCCCCAGAGGTTCTCCAGGCAGCCGTATCCTGTGTGCCGATTGCGCACACAAAGTGAACGGCGGAGAGATTACTTGCGGCCGGTGCCGCAGGATAAGTCATAACGAGTAAACATTTTTAACACTTTTTTGGAGGATTTGATTATGAGAAGTGTGAAGTTGAAATTGTTAATTGTTTGTATTGTTGTAGGCTGGCTTGCCTTAATGGGAAGTTCCATTCAAACAGCCGACGCGGCCAGATGGTCGTTTCATTTTACGTACCCTGATTGCCCCGGTGGAGACCTGGAGGTATGGGCAACCATAGATTGTGTGCGGCATTTGCAGCTTGTCAAGGGCTACGCCAAGAATTGCAAGAAGTACGTCGGCCACATCCCTGGTGCCCCTTACAATGACCTGATTTTCGACTTCTACTGGGACTTCTGGTGTGGCAACCACGACCACATTAAGATTGCCCTGCCTAACTGGAATGGGAGCAATTGGGAGCTGAAGGAGCTGCCACCGTGGATCGATGCACAGGTAGCAGGTGCTATCCCAATCCCACCAATAATCTCTGTTGGTGACCCCACCGGCCGGATCCAGCGGGTATACATCGTGGTGGACCCGAACGTGTGGCGGGACAAGTATTCCGGAGTAATATTGGACGAGTATGATATCAACAACGGAACGCATCCCGACCTGCCGGGCTACCTCATCGGCACCACTCCCATCACGTTTGACCCGCTTGCGGCGAGTGGCCCGTTCTCAACGACACCACTGACCGGGACATTTTCTCGGGACGGGGAGATTGAGCTGCTTCCCGACCCGCCGGTGCCGCCCCCGCCGGTTTTTGAGCAATTAGACTGGGTTGGCCCCTTCGACCCTCCTGTCCCCGATAGTTCCTGGGGCAAGGTGACATTCGAAATAAACCAGCCGCGCGGCACCTATTACTTGAACTTAAGTGTGGAGACAGACGGGGACGGGAACCCTACACCAGTCATTCAGAGTATGAGTATTGAAACCACGGGTGGGCCTCAAACGATTTCGAGCTTTTTCGACATCTTTGTTGAGGAGCAAAACAAGGAACCCCACGATGTCCCTGGTTTGAGCTACATATATTCGATTAGCGAGGAGCCGCAACAGGAACCGCCTACGGGAGACCCAACGAGGACGGATGTGACCAGCACTCCTTATCAGGTCGGTAGTGAAAACGTCTTCGTCGGCGACCTTCCGACAGTACATCCGGGCGCAACCTTTTGCCCTGTCAAAAAATCAGGCCAGCTGCCGAATTTGGGCGCGTTTGTCAATCAGCCGCAGCAGACTAATTATTGTGCTCCCGGGGCCATCTCAAACAGCCTGAAATACCTCCAGGCCACAGGCGGGGTCGATGCAACATGGGACACGGATATCGATACTGTTGCCGGCCAAATAGGCACCGATGAGAACGGAACACCCGCAAGCTGGTACCAGAAGAAACAGAACTTGCCGTATTTCACACAGCACGTTACAACCAGGTATATCGAACCACCGTTGACCGACGCCAAGCTCAACGACCTGGTCAACGAGCTTAACAGGGGCCAGGACATCGAGATGGACCTGATTGGACATGTTGAGGTCCTGGCGGGCCTGCGCGAAAGGTGCGACGGCACAGTTGAGCTGGACTTGTTTGATGATAACCAGAAAGACAGCGTATCGGACCCGATGCACACCTCACCTATTATTTATCAAGACGGCATCCCATATGTTGACGGTATGGTACTTGAGCGTTTCGTGATTGAGTGTCCCATCGAAGAGGAAGTGCCGGAAATAGAAGTGCTTCTGCCATATGTTTTCCTCGACACATACGAGGACTGGGTGCTGGCTCTGCAAAATGGGCTTGTCAGGGCAATGACGTTAGAAGAAGGCGAAGGCTATCTATGGCAATGGAATCCTGAAAACACCAAGGTTGAACTCGAGGGCAATACATATCCTCAAGACCCATTTGTTCCTTCGGAACTGTATGTATATGAAGGTGGCGGCGGCGGTGGATTAGACCCGTGTGACGCTGGCCTCATAATGGGATGGGGCAGCGAAGCAGAAGCAGGTAACTCTACCAGTGCCTGGGTGGTTAAATATGACCAGGACCCTGACCTGACCAACTGTATTATCACGCTTGTGGTAACCGCACCCCAGTGGGCGATGACCAGTCCGGGCAGCCAGATTAACAAGGTCTCCTTCGGTCTTGGAAGTCCGCCCACTGGAACAGGCCCGGTTCGTTCCTGGAGCTGGGACTGCGGACCCGGCAAAACCATCCAGTGGAACACGCCCACGGTGCTAAAGATTGACACGTCGAAGACGAGTATGACGGCGGCGACCCCGACAGCCGACGGGTTTACGAATAATACCGCCTTCACGCTGACAAACGTAACCTGGCTGTGTGTGGATGAAAACGGCACGTGGGTCGGAGGATCAAACCCGGCGCCACAACCTGGTGGGTTCCAGTTCTTGTGGAACTACTGGCACTGGATACTGATTTCTCCGAAAACCACTGTTGAGAAGGGAATTTACAAGAAGTGGTCTCAACCGCCGGTGGTATTGGACCCGAATGATGACCCACCTGTAATTCAGGGTTGGGATGAGCACTCAAACTACAATATGCCGGTCGTAGCTGATGATTGGGAATGCAAAGATGATCGGCCTATTACCGATATCCACTGGTGGGGCTCATACTTCCAGTTTGACGCTGCAGGCGGACCCCATAATATTCCCTGGACTCAGCCGGTTCCGCCGGCATTGCCCAGGGCTTTCCACATTGGGATATGGACCAATGTGCCGGCTGACCCCGGTGCGGAACCGTTCAGCCATCCAGGCACCCTGATATGGGAAAACTATTGCGACAACTATGTGTGGAACTTCGCCGGATACGACAGGGACCCGCGGAAGCTGGAAAACAATCCCGGTTTGCCAACGGAACCCGGACACGATGAGCCTATGGACGCATGTTTCCAGTTCACCCAGCTTCTTTCTCAGGATGAATGGTTCTATCAGGAACCCAGTGACGACCCCGACAATCCCCGAATCTACTGGCTGAGCATCGCGCCAATATGGGATGATGATGAGATTGAGTGGCAATGGGGCTGGAAGACCAGGCCGTGGTATTTCGAGGACGACGCCGTCATTATCCAGCAGGCCGCACCGTGGTGGTGGCCGGTAGTTGGTTCTACAAAGTGGATAAGTGGGATACCAATCCAGTATCCCCCGTATCCCGACTCCGAAGGTGTCTCGTGGGATGTGGCCTTTGAGCTGACTACAAATGAGCCGGCGTACGAGGATGACCCAATTCCGGGAGACTTGAACACCGACATGACAGTCAACCTCGTAGACCTTGCCATCCTGGCCAATAACTGGCTGGCGGTCGCGCCGGTGCCGTAGTCTACGTAAGTGCTTAACAACTTTTACGATGGCAAAGCAAGGGGCTGTGGGCGAAAAAGCTCACAGCCCTTTTTGTTTATCCACAGATTCGATAACCCATAAAAATATTTATTGGAGATAATTTTCTCGACTTCATTTTGATAACCTGGTAAACTTTTCGCTTGTTAGATATGCTTGCGGCCACCGCCGGAGGAATACTCATAACAGGCAAGTATTTTGCTCTTCAAAGAACAGTTTCACATAGAGGAAAGGATTTAATTATGGAACAACAGATGGGTGAAAAGAAAAATCATTCGAGCTGTGCCAAGCACACCTCTGCACACTGCTGCTCTCACGGAGTGCCGAACATTGATGAAAAGGCCTTCTTCGGCATGTCCCGGCGGGATTTTCTCATGGGACTTAGCGCCGCTGGCGTAGGAGCACTGGCAATGTCTTCCTGCCAGGTCCAGCCGGCTTTAAGAAAGCCCATTCCCGGAATGGGTCTGCGCATTGGAACCCCACTTAGAGTAAAACCGGCTCTGGTCTATTCTCTCGCCCGAAGGAGGGAAGCCTGGAGTTGGCGGTCCTGGGGCGGACTGCATAACCAGAACGACGTTGACAAGGAAGCCGCGACAATCGAGAAAGAGCTGAAAAAGCTGTCGTCGTCGGCTGACTTTCCGATGGAGATTCTGCCCTTGGCGAGGGTGAATAACGGCGGACAGGCTACTGCCGTCAAAGACAGCAATTGCGACGTGATACTAATTTTCGCAGCCAGTGGCGCCCAGGGCTGGCTCGAAACCATTGTCGCTTCCAAGAAACCGAGCGTCATGTTTTTAAGACACAAGTCCGGGCCTGTATATCTGTGGTATGAAATCGTCCATCCGCGCTTTCTGCGAAAGAATTCCGATGACTACAAGCAGGAGGGGATAGATGTGTGGGACATTGTCGTTGATGACTACGACGAGGTCCTCTGGCGGCTGCGGGCGCTTTACGGCCTCAAGAACACTTTCGGTACCAGAATCGTTGCTATCGGCGGCCCGGGCGGATGGGGAGTCGGCCACCAGTTCGGCCCCAAGACCGCGCGCGAAATCTGGAAGCTCGATATAAGACCGGTGGAATACAAGGAGCTTGAGCCGATGCTCAAAAAGAACCTGAACGACCAAAAAGCAGTCAAGGAAGCTGAGCGGCAAACCGATGAATACCTCGCTCAAAAGGGTGTGTCACTACACTGCGATAGGAAATTCCTCGTCAACGCTTTCCTGCTCAACAAGGTCTTCAAAGAGCTGATGGACAGAGAAGACGCTCCCGCCCTTACCGTCCATCATTGTATGGGGACAATCATCCCGATGTCCCAGACCACCGCCTGCATGCCCTTGACTTTCATTAACGATGAAGGGCTGATGGCGTTTTGTGAGTCGGATTTTGTGGTCATTCCTTCCGGCATTCTGCTGCGTTACATATCCGGAAAGCCGTCCTTCCTGCAGAACCCGAATTTTCCGCACAAAGGCATAACCACCCACGCCCACTGTACCGCTCCGAGGCGAATGAACGGCAAGGATTACGAGCCGGTAGAAATCCACACGCACTATGAGTCCGATTACGGCGCCGCTCCTAAAGTCAATATGAGCAAAGGCCAGCTCATCACAGTCCTTGCCCCGAGTTTCACCTCTAAGAAATGGATAGGGTACCTGGCAAAAATCATTGACCATCCCTTCTACGACATCTGCCGCTCCCAGCTTGACATAGAGATTGACGGGGATTGGAAGAAGCTGCTGGAAGACAAGCAGGGATTTCACACTATGATTTGCTACGGCGATTACCTCCGCGAAGTCGGCTACGCACTCAAGAAAGTCGGAATACAATGGCAGAACATCACGACCGCCTGAACCACCTGAGCTCCAGATGACCAGGGCAGGTTATTAAAACCGATATTTGACCGGCTGTTTTTTAAGCTCGGCCACCGTCATTCCGAGCGAAGGAGTTTACCCTGAGTGAAATCGAAGGGAGGAATCTATGTTTGCCCCATTGTTTAGAATGTCGTCCACTCTAATGGGGCCTGCCCCCCGTAGCTTTAGCGAAGGGGGGAGCAAAGTCGTCGGTCCACTAACCACCAATAAAGGATTGAATCAATCAAAGTGGATTTTAGCTTGACCGGCCCAGCATCATGGAGGACAGGACGTGTACTTGCATTCCCATGTTGAATGAGTTAGTATTTTCTGGACAATACGTTGAGAGTGTCCTTTCATGCGAGCTTCGATCAGTTCGCATGAGGGATGTTCTCACATACTCCTGCAGATGTTGACCTGTGCGAGTTCTCCGGCAGAGCCGGTGCTTTACATAGTGATTATGATGGCAAAAAATCCGAAACGATGCAATTCGCTCCTCTTGGAGATGCTCCAGATCGATAAATCGTTTCCCGGCGTGCATGCACTGAAGAACGTCTCCATGAAACTGCGCAGCAGCGAAGTCTTGGGGCTCGTTGGCGAGAATGGCGCCGGCAAGAGTACCCTTATCAAAGTACTTGGCGGCGCGCATCTTCCAGACTCCGGAAGCATTCTTATAGAAGGCCAATCAGTTCACATCCTCTCTCCAACCGCCGCACAGCAGGCCGGCGTATCGATCATCTATCAGGAGTTCAACCTGATTCCCGATCTTACCGTGCGAGAGAACATCTTCCTTGGACGGGAGAAAACCAGAATGGGTTTTGTCAGGGCCACCGAAGAGCACCGCGAAACCCTGCAACTGTTCAGTAAGATCGGAATCAATATTGATGCCAATGCCCGCTGCAGCGAGCTAACCGTGGCTCAACAGCAGACCGTGGAGATTGCCAAGGCGCTTTCCGTTAACGCAAAGATAATCGTCATGGATGAACCCACAGCCACACTCACCACTCAGGAAGTGGAACACCTGTTCGCCATCATCCGGGACCTCAAGTCCCACGGACTCGGCATAATTTACATTAGTCATCGTCTCGACGAAATATTTGAAGTGGCCGATAGGGCAATGGTTCTTCGCGACGGAGAACACGTGGGTACGCAGGACATCAATGACATCACTTGTGAGAAACTTATCGAGATGATGGTTGGGCGTCCTATCGAATCCGAGTTTCCAAAACGCGCAGCCCGCCCGGGCCGTGAACGGCTGCGGGCCGAGGAACTCTGCCGAGGCAGAGCGGTTCGCAACGTGAGTTTCAGCGTACGGGCCGGCGAGGTCCTGGGTTTTGCGGGACTCGTCGGGGCCGGTCGGACCGAGACGGTGCGCCTGATCTTCGGCGCCGATAAACCGGACAAAGGACGCATCTTCATTGATGGCAGAAAGACAAATATCCGTTCACCCGGTGATGCTATACGTAATCGTATATGTCTGCTCACCGAAGATCGTAAGGGACAGGGATTGGTTTTGATTCATTCGTGCCGGGAGAATTTTGGTCTGCCCAACTTAGACCGGCTTGTCCGCGGCATGTTCCTTGACCAACGAAGAGAACGGAAGGAATTCTCTGGTTTCGTTGAGAGTCTGAAAATCAAGATTTCCAGCCACGAGCAACTCACTATGAATCTGTCTGGGGGCAATCAGCAAAAGGTGGTTCTTGCGAAATGGCTGGCACGCAACGCCGATATCGTGATCTTCGACGAACCTACGCGGGGAATTGATGTTGGGACAAAATATGAAATCCACCTTCTGATGAACCGGCTGGCCGACGAGGGCAAAGCCATTATCATGATCAGCAGCGAGCTACCTGAAATACTTGGCATGAGCGACCGCATCATTGTAATGCATGAAGGCAGAATCAAGGGAGAAATCACCGACGTGGAAAACACCACCCAGGAAGATATCTTGTCGATGGCAATAGCCTGATATTGACAGGAGTTGAATATGACAAGAAAGCTGCTAAGCGATTATGGAATGTTCCTTGTCCTGTTATTACTGTGCGTATTGTTCAGTGTTCTGACATTGAAAGAGCAAATTCCTGAAGGCAGCGCCGCTCCAGCTCGGTTAATCGAGCAGATCAACAACGAGTTCAAGAAGTCGGACACCATCCTGGTAGTCGGCGCGGTCAACAAGGACTCCGCATCGTTCGTTGAAAAGCTGGGCGAAGAGCTGGTAAAAGAGGGATTCAACAACACGAAAGTAGTGGTCGGCGTTCCACGCGACCTACTGCTGGCGCTGGATGACATCAGGGCCAAAAGAGGTGGACTCGCTGCAATTGCGATTAGTGGTGACGTAACAAAGTGGAGAGTGATCGAACATATCCCTGAGAAATACCCGGAGTTCTCCGGCTGTAAGGTGTTGGCACCTAAATCCTACTTGTGGCCGGACTTTCTCAAGCGGTCAAACCTGCTCGCGATCGTGGACAGGATCGTGGTTATCGCAGTCATCGCTATCGGCGTGACCATGGTGATCATAACGGCGGGCATTGATCTGTCCGTTGGCAGCCTGATTGCACTCTCTGCCGTAATAGGCACCCTGCTTATGAAAAAAATGGGCGGACTACAAGCACCGGGATGGGTAGTTCTGGTCGGATTTCTTGTCGGAATTCTATCCTGTGGCATCGTTGGAGGACTTGGAGGCTTTGTCGTCGCCCGCTTCAAGGTAGCACCATTCATAACAACGCTGGGAATAATGATGATGGCCCGGGGTCTGGCTTTCATGATTACCGGGGGCTTTTCAATCTATCAGGTACCCAGGGCCCTTCCCTGGCTGGGTCAGGGCCGCTCACTTGGTATACCCAATACCGTGATTCTCCTTGTTGTCCTTTACGTGGCTGCGCATATATTCATGGCACACACGCGCATGGGGCGCTATATCTATGCGGTCGGAGGCAATGAAGAGGCGGCACGTCTCTCAGGTGTTCCTGTCAAGTTCGTAATCGTTTTCGTCTATGTTATAAGCTCCCTTGCAGCGGGACTGGGCGGCTGCATCCAGGCATCACAGCTCAATACCGGAACACCGAATATCGGTATAATGTATGAACTGTACGTCATCGCCGCTGTGGTAGTCGGCGGCACGAGCCTGTCCGGCGGTTCCGGCAGGATCCTGGGCACGCTCATAGGAGCTTTTATCATCTCGGTGATACAGAATGGAATGAATTTGCTCGGAATCGAGAGCTATACCCAGCAGGTAGTACTCGGGGCCGTAATCCTCGGCGCGGTACTGTTAGACAAGGCCCACAGCGGCGGAAGTTTGCCCGGCTTGTTGCGGAAGAAAATATGATACTTAATCTTAAGGAGAAGAATTTTATGAACCGCAATAGTGTTGTCACGTGGTGTGTTCTTGGAATTGCATTGGCAGCGCTCGTTTCATCATGCTCGAAAAGTCCCGACTACAAGGGCAAGATAGGTGTGACATGCATGGATCTTACTAATCCGTTCTTCAAGCTTATTGCCAATGTCATGCAGGAAGAAGCGGCGAAGTATGGATACGAAGTTGTGGCGCTGAGCGGTGAGCTGGACCCCGCCAAGCAGAACAACCAACTCTCAGACTTCGTGGCGCAAGGATATGACGCCATTTTTCTCAATCCGGTCGATTCAAAGGCCGCCGGTGAAGGTGTAAAGAAAGCTCATGAGGCGGGGATCCCTGTGTTCACGTATGATGTCCAGGTAACGGATGAAAAAGCAAAGGACTTGATAGTCTCTCACATCGGCAGCGACAACTACCAGGGCGGCTTGTTGGCAGGTGAAAGTATGGTGAAGGTGACCGGCGATGAGGGCAAGGTCGCTATTATCACCTACCCTGAGGTTACGTCGTGTATTCTGCGAGTCAATGGTTTCAAGGACTACCTCAAGGAACATAACAGCAAGTTGGTGATTGTCACCGAACTCTCCGCCAAGGGCAACAGGAGCGATGGTTACACGGTAGCAACCGATATCCTGACGGCTCATCCTGAAATTGTGGGGATATTTGCCATTAACGACCCATCGGGACTCGGTGCGTACGCCGCGGTTCACAAGGCAGGCAAGGCAGAGCAGATTACTATCGTTGCGTTTGACGCCTCACCGGCCGGCAAGCAGGCGGTGTTTGAAAAGAAGCTCTACGACTCGCCCCAGCAATTTCCTCGAAAGATGGCCGTTGGTACCGTCGAGGCTTTTATCAAGTACCTTAACGGCGAAAAGGTGCCCAGGAAGAAAATCATCCCGTGTGCGCATTATTACTACGAAGACTCGGTCAACGACAAGAGCCGCGTCACCGAACAGTGGTGAGAGGAATTTTCGCCTGCCCCTTAGGGGCCAGCTTGCCCTGTGGGAACGCATTGAAGAAAACCCTCTCCCAAGTGAGTTTACCCTGAGCTTGGGAGTTTACCTTGAGTGAAATCGAAGGGAGGAATCTATTAAAAAGCCTTTTGCTCCCATCACATTCGCTCTTGGTCGGGGTGCACTATCTCATCCAAAAAGTCGTGAAGCTCCAGACTGTACCGGTGGTTGTCCCACCGGCATTGACCTCATCGATACGCCAGTAGTACGTAGTGCCTTCAGCCATTGTGCCGGGATCGAATGTTGTAGCAGTCTGGTTGCCCCGGAACGTACCCGGACTGGTCGTGCCGAAGTACACATCGTGCGATACGGCATTAGGACCGACTGTCCAGCTAAAATTAGCGTATGGGCTTACACGTGTTGCCCCATCTGCTGGATTCGGATTGCTTGCCTGACCAGGCGGTGGTGGTGGCGGCGGTGGCGGCGGTGGTGGCGGCTCTGGCTCATAGCCCAGCGCTCTTAGCGCATCTTCCAGCTTTTCAATACTTTTTTCCAATACACCTATTGACTGCTCCTCGGTCCGTATCGCAGAATGAATCTTCTGCTTCGCTGTAAC
>JAUVYZ010000011.1 GCA_030602845.1 Phycisphaerae bacterium
GCCTTCTGCAGCTCGTCCTCCGCCCGCTTGCGCTCGGTGATGTCCCTGAAATACCAAACTCTACCGTAATACTTGTTATTTGAATCCAGCAAAGGAGAAGAATACCTGTCAAAAACTCTGCCGTCCTTAAATTGTCTCTCATCTCTGCTCTTTTCATTTTTGTGGGCATAAAGATATTTTACTCTCTCGAGGAACTGCTCAGGGTCTTTTAACTGGCTTAAGACGTATTGAAGCATCTTTTCGTCGTCTCTTGTATCTAAAATCTGCTGAGGTATATTCCACATCCGCCCAAAATTGTTATTGAATAAAATGGATTTTCCTTCACTATCCACAACCAAAATTCCATCAATTGACGTCTCAGTCTGTGCTTCCAAAAGAGTACTCTTAAACAAAAGTTCCTCCTCCGCCTCCTTGTGCTCGGTGATGTCCCAGAAAATGCCCAATATTCCAATGACATTACCTTGTGCATCTTTGACAGGCGTTTTGACTGTATGGATGATTCTTTCCTCGCCTTCCTGGATATATTTCTCCTCGATGGCTTCTGTTTCCCCCGATTCGATAATTCTTTTATCGTCTGCCCTGTATTTTTCAGCCAACTCCTTAGGGAGGAGATCGTAATCTGTTTTTCCGGCAATTTCCTCGGATTTAATCTTAAAATCCCTGGCGAGATTGTCATTGCAGGACACGTAAACTGAGTTCCTGTCTTTAAGGAATATCTTTTGAGGAAGATTCTCGACAAGGGTTCTATACTTATTCTCACCCTCCCGCAGCGTCTGCAACTCTTCGATAAGCGTTTTTTTAGTCTTTCCGGAATCGAACATAACTTTACCCTAACCCTCTTACCGACTTTATCTTTTTGCCGGAATATTTTTTAGCGAGTTTACGCATAACCTTACTGCTCAAGACCAAAAAACTCAAGCCATTGTTTGGTTTCGCTCTCAGTTAGTCCGCGTCGTTTCGCTGTCGGCTCTTTGAATGTCTTTTTCCGGCTTAATTGCTTGCGGAGATTATTCCAGAAAATCTCAGACTTCACCGCTGTCGCTTTTCTCGCCCGGGCTGTATCCCGCAGTCTTCGGTCACTGCTGACAACGGTCAATCTTCTCGGCGCAGTGCTTACTTTTATTTTATCTTCGATTACCGTGTCGGCATCGCTGCCCAACCCCGCAAAAAATACCTCCAGATTGCTTATATTATCAAATCCGCTTTTGTCCCGCGGCCCAGTACCATCGAAAACAATCTCGCCATTCTCGTCGATTAGCTTTAAATACCCGCTTAGAATTCGGCACAACTGAATACCACTGATTGGCTCGGAGTCCTCACCTGTCTGTTGAATTGAATGCAGCAGATTATGACCATCAATAATAACCGGCATCTATCAGTCACCCGCTGAAAATCTTATCTCCCCGCCCACGATTGTTTTTTCGACCCTGCCTTTTACGGTCCAGCCGTGATAGGGACAGTTGCTCCTCTCGGAGTGGGATTCATTTATATTTCAATGGATAGTTTTGCAGATTGTTCAAAGAATCAATTTCAAGGTCAACATCGAGTTCAGGCCAATACAGATGATATCCCTGGAGCAATTTGACATTTACAATCTCTTTTACTCTTGCTTCTTTGAACCACGGATAGTCGTTGTAAGGTAAAAAATATTCTTTATCTTCTACACAAAGCCAAAAACCATGAATGTCAATATGAGAAACTTCGACTTCCGAAATGTTCTGTCCACGCATCATGCTTCAAATCTTATCTCTCCACCTACAATTGTCTTCTCGACCCTGCCTTTTAGCGTCCATCCGTGATAGGGACAGTTCCTGCTCTTAGAGCGGAATTTACTTACGTCAATTTTATACTCGGCGTCCGGGTCGATAATAGTAACATCACCCTGCCTGCCTACGCCGAGCGTACCCTTATCAACGCCGATTATCTTGGCCGACTTTTCCGTCATCAATCGAATAAGTGCGGGCCAGTTCAGAATACCCGGCTCAATTAGCGCCTTGACGTAAAGGCCCAGAGCACATTCCAGACTTGCTATGCCAAAAGGAGCAGCTAAAAATTCCAGCTCCTTTTCACTTTGCAGGTGCGGAGCGTGGTCCGTTACCAGAGCGTCAACCAGCCCTTCGGCAATCGCCTGCTTCAGGGCCTCAACATCTTTGGCCGACCGCAAAGGCGGATTTACCTTGTAGTTGGTGTCATATTCTGCGCAGCACTCCTCGGTTAAAAGCAAATGGTGCGGCGTTACCTCGCAGGTAATCGGTAAAGAATCCTTTTTGGCAGCCCTTATCAGCTCAACCGACCCAGCCGTCGATATATGCTGGGCGTGGTAGCGAATCCGCCCTGGTCGGATCTTTTTAACAAGCTGAATATCCCGCCACAGCATTGCCTCTTCAGCCAGCGCATCGGCCCCCGGCAGGCCAAGTATCGTCGAATAGTAGCCGGCGTTCATCACACCATTGCCGGCAAAACTATCATCCTGACAATGCTGAGTCATAACCACATCAAACATAGCGGCATACTTTAGAGCCCGCAGCATAACCGACGGGTCCTGAACGCCCCTGCCATCATCGGTAAATCCGACAGCCCCCGCCTCAGCCATAAATCCCATCTCCGCAAGCTCAACGCCCTGCAATCCTTTCGTGATGGCCCCCATTGTATAGACATGAGTTTTCCTGGTCTGTCTGCCCTTTCGATGGATGTATTCGACATCGGTCTCATTTTCGATGACAGGATTGGTATTCGGCATACACACGACCGAAGTAAAACCCGCTGCCACCGCCGCTGCTGAGCCGCTTGCTATTGTTTCTTCTTCTTCATCGCCCGGCTCGCGAAAATGAACGTGAATATCGATCAAACCCGGCGTTACCAATTTGCCGGCGGCATCGATAACCGTCTGCGCGGATTTTTCAATTTCACCGACTTCTGCAATTTTTTCATCGACAATAAGCACATCGCATTTTTTATCGATGCCGTTTGCCGGGTCTATCACGTGTCCGTTTTTTATTAAAAGTTCGTTGGCCATCTTTGAAACTAATTAATAGAATACTGATATGCCCTGTGTTTTAGTTCGGTTTTAAACTTTAAGTTTTGGTTTTGCATTTTTCACTTTACGCTTTAAGTTTTTGTGCCGCAGCCTGGTTAACCAGGAACAGCACCGCCATTCTCACGGCCAGGCCATTGGTTACCTGCTCTAAGATGACGCTTCTTTCGCCGTCCGCCACTTCACTTTCCATCTCCAGGCCTCTGTTAATCGGCCCGGGGTGCATAACCAGAATATCGGGTTTTGCCCTTTTCATACGCTCTACAGTCAAGCCGAAATAATGCGAGTATTCCCGTATCGAAGGAAAAGGATTACCGCCCAGCCGTTCAAACTGAATCCGAAGCATATTTATCACATCAACCTTTTCGATAACCTCATCGAGCGAATAGCTTACACTAACCGGCAGCCGGCTTAGCTGCGTCGGCATAAGCGTCGGCGGGCCAACGAATATGACCTCGGCACCGAGCTTTGTCATCGCCCACATATCACTGCGGGCAACGCGCGAGTGCGCTATATCGCCGACAATCGCTATCTTCAAACCCTCAAGAGTGCCTTTGATTTTGCGAATGGTATAGACATCCAGAAGACCCTGCGTAGGATGCTCACAGAACCCGTCCCCGGCATTGACTACGCAAGCGTTGATATTCCTGCTCAAAAATTTCGGCGCACCGCCGGCATTGTGCCGAATCACAACAATATCAATCCCCATCGCTTCCAGATTCCTGGCCGTATCTAAAAGTGTCTCACCTTTACTGACCGAGCTGGCCTTCTGGGTGAACTCTATAATATCGGCGCTTAATCGGCTTGCCGCCAGGGCAAAGCTGTTTCGCGTCCGCGTGCTGTCCTCAAAAAACAAATTCACTACAACCTTGCCGCGCAAAGGCGGGGCCTTTTTTACCGAACGAGTGCTTATCTGCTCAAAACCTTTTGCCGTGTCAAGAATATACGTAATCTCTTCGACGCTCAGCTCCCGCAGACCAAGTAAATGCTTGCGATGCCACTTGAATTGTTTACTTTTTCTTATTAACGCCATAACATCATATCTCGTATTTCGATATTCGATATTCGATATTCATAATTCGTTTTGATTTTTAATTTCACTCGATAACAACCTCCTCTTTCCCATCTGATTCGGAAAGAAAAACCTGCACTAATTTGCCGGGTGCAGCATCGCTTTTGTAACCGGCGTAATCGGCCTGTATCGGCAGCTCCCTGCCGACCCTGTCAACAAGGACCGCCAATTTTATCGCCCTCGGCCTGCCTAAATCCATAAGCGCATCCATCGCCGCACGCGTTGAGCGCCCGGTATATAGAACATCGTCAACCAGAACAATGATTTTATCGTCTATATCGAAACCGATTTCAGTGGTTCGAACCTGCGGCTGGGAAGTGCCCTGCGGCGAATTCAAGTCGTCACGATAAAGCGTTATATCCAGCGTGCCGTGTGGAACATCTTTGCCGAGCTGCTGTGATAATCGGCTCGATAACCTCTGGGCGAGAATCTCCCCTCTACTACGAATACCGATTACGGCAATATCGAGTTCGCGCGGCGTTTCAGAAATAATGCGGCCTGTCAAATCCTTGAGAATTTGCTCGATTTGTCCGGAATTTAAAATCGCTTTCATAATTACAGCAGCCCTTTAGCCCAACACAGCCAGAATATCGGCTTGAGTATACCAACCAGAGCCCGATAAAGCAAGATTTCCGAATTAAGTTTTCGGAAACCGGCTTTTCAGTGCTGAAAAGCGGAATATTACAGGAGCCAGCCGGATAATAATTTACTTGAAAACAAAGTCGCTTTATGGTATCATATTGGCAAGGATCAAGCGGTAAGAAATTAAAGCCAAGGAGGTCGGCAACCGGGGGAGCAACCTTGTGCCTTTTGGACTTTACGCCACCTCCGGAGTTATGGAATGGTACAAACTGCTAAAAAAATACTCGTACTGAGCTTAATGGCTTGCGCAGCAGCAATGCCGGTATCTATGAGCGCCGTCGCCAGGGCCGAAGGACCACAGATTGACAAAACGCTGCATCCGCAAGGCCTGAATCACGCCGGAATTTATGCATTAAGACAGATAGACCCCGGTTTAACAGGCACCGGCGTCAAATTCGCTGTTATCTCCCGAAGCATTACTTATATCGACGGCGAACCTCAAAACGATTACCGGCCGAGTATCGGGCACGACTGCTTCAAAGCCAAACAATTCGGTTTTCACGACCTGGCCGAACTGCCGGCAGGCATCTCACCCCATTCGACGGCTATCTGCTCCATACTGCTCGGCGAAGACCCTGACGCATTTAATCTTCACCTCGGAGAATTTTACTATCAGGGTACAGCACCGCAGGCCCAGGCCGATATCTATGAATTCTGGCATTTCTTAATCAATAACGTATTCCCTCACTCACCCCCGGATGCAGATATTGTAACCGCCAGCATCGGCAGCCCATTTGAAGATTGGTGGACAAGGGGAATCGAATCACTGGCAGAACACCAGGGCCTTATTGTTGTCGCCGGGATAGGCAATGGCCTGAAGGCTAATGACCCTCTGCTTTACCCCGCCGCGTCAGCAAATGTCATCGGCGTCGGCGTAGTTGATTCCGTAAACACCGAAAATCCTGCAACCAATCTGGCACATTTCGCCCTGGCCTATCCGGAGCATTCGAGTTTCGGCCCAACTGTGGACGGCCGATGCAAGCCCGATATCGTCGCTCCCGGAAATTGCCTCGCTGCCGATGTGAACGAGCCCGGCGGCTATGAGCCCACCGGCAGCTGGTCGAGTTTCTCGACCCCGATAGTTGCAGGAACAATCGGCCTGCTCGTTCAGAAGGCCAAAGAAGACCCAGACCTCAGCTCCGCTGTTTCACCAGACGGCGGAAATTGCGTAATAAAAGCCATTTTGCTAAATTCTGCAACCAAACTGCCCTACTGGCACAAGGGCCGGCTCGAAATCGACGATGACCACCAGGCCCCGCTGGATTATGTTCAGGGAGCGGGAATGGTAAATGCGGTTGGCGCCTACAAACATTTAATTGCCGGGCGAAACGAACCCGGCTACGTCTCAACAACCGGCTGGGACAATAACCTGCTGCAAAAGAGCAACAACCCTGAGGGGGGCATGTATATGATTCAAAAGGTCTACAAAATCACCCTCGCAGAACCGGCAGGCAAATTTATTACCGCCACAGCCGTTTGGAACAGGCACTACAATAACGCTTATCCTTTTGAACCGATGCCGGAGAAAGATGCCGACCTCCGCCTCAAACTCTGGGCCGTTGACCCAGAAGACCCCGCCAACAACTATTTGCTCGACTACAGCGACAGCAGCGTCGATAACGTTGAGCATATTTACTGCCGGGCAGACGCCAACTATACCAATTACAAAATTGTTGTCTCTACCAGCGGTATTAGAGACCCGATCCCAATAGACACAGCGCAGCACTACGGCCTGGCCTGGAATGTCAGTGACAGAGATGACAGCGACAGCATCTTCTGGTACGACCTCAATGCCGATGGTATTGTCAACGATTTAGACTTTACTATCCTGCTCACGAATGTGTTAAACAGTACTAAATCGCCCGAAAGTTATTTACTTGGCGATATCAATGCCGACGGCGCAATTGACATCAAAGATGTGGGAATCTTCATAAACCACAAAGACGCCCGAGCCGATTGGCACACAGAGTAATATTTGGTTAGTCGTTAGTATTTAGTCGTTGTCTCTCGCATAAAAGCTGCGAGCATAAGCACTTATGACTTGTGCGCTTTTGACTTTCGCATTTTCGCTCTCCAAAACTCCTATAATTTTATTGACATCTTTCTCTCAATCAGGTACGCTATGTTTGAAAAAGGGTGGTGAGAAGGCTTGTTTTTCTTTCCTACGAGCTTTCCCCCACAAAAACGCGTTTTTCTATAATCCAAATATGGCAGAAGCATGCCGAGCAGAAACCTGACCGACAAGAGGAAGAATTAAAATGGACAATAGGACAAATCTAAAAATGTCCCTCGCCTCATCAGTATTTTTTGTGGCGACGATAATAGTCCTGCTTTTAGGTGGGGACACCGCCAAGGCCATTGTTACGGGGGAGGGGACATTTGTCATCGCCCGGCTCAACAACGGCGAGCCAATTCTCACCGAGGCCATGTTTGACGTCCTGGGCGCAACTAACTATGAAAGCTATAACATCAACGGCCCCTCAGTAATCCGCGTTCCGGACTGGATTGCACCCGAAAACCGGGCCGACCCCAACGCGGTGTACTACATGTACTCGGCCCACCACGGGGGCAACTACATTCGTATGTCCTGGGCAGAGGACATCGAGGGGCCGTGGCACCTGTACCAAACTGGTTCCGGCGTGAGCACAGGAGACCGCGGTGTGCTCGACCTGGGCAGTGATGACAAGATCGACCTTGGCAATGGTGTCACCATCTCTAATCATATTGCTTCACCAGATGTATTCGCGGACGATGAGAACCAGCGAATTGTGATGTACTTTCACGCTGGGGCAGTCAGTGTCAACGGAAGTGGCTTGGGCCAGAAAAGTATGGTGGCCACTTCGGATTACGGGCTGGAGTTTGAAAGCGGCATCGAGCCGGTGATTCTGGGGTGGTTTTACTTTCGGGTGTTTGAGTATAAGGGGAATCTGTATGCGACCAGCAACAGAGGAAAGCTTTTCAAAGCGCGGGATCCGAATAATCCGTGGACGCCGCCGCCGGGATTCGATTTACGTAACGACCTGTGGATCGAACGGCCCACTCCCAATCCTTTTTTTGAAGACCTTTATTCATTTGATTTTTCAGGGGTTCCGGATACTCCTGAGCGCTGCCGACACTTTACGGTGCGTCGGGTCGGAGACACGGTGCAGATGTTATACACCCGCATTGGCGATTGCCCTGAGCGGATCAAGATGTCCACTATCGATATGAGCGTGGGTGATTATGACGTGTGGGACCCGACGTTCCCGCCTGAGGAAATTCTTTATGCCGAGCTGGACTGGGAAGGCGGCGATATCGTGCCCACCAACTCACAAGGCAGTACCGCCCCGGAGAAC
Source organism: Phycisphaerae bacterium (assembly GCA_030602845.1). Classification (GTDB taxonomy): domain Bacteria; phylum Planctomycetota; class Phycisphaerae; order Sedimentisphaerales; family Anaerobacaceae; genus JAUVYQ01. Next base: position 8,084 of record JAUVYZ010000011.1, read on the forward strand.
GTCAACCAGCTGCGCGACCCATATTTGTTCGAGGACAGCGACGGTGAGTGGTACCTGTTCTATTGTGCACGGGGCGAAGATGCAATCGGCGTGGCCCACATCCGAGACATCCCTCGCGGTGATTTCGATCAGGATGGCTATACAGAGATTCGCGATTTAGAAGTGTTAGCGGCAGAGTGGCTGGCAGAAGCGGGTGATTTGAGGGCTGACCTGGATGGCGACGACAAGGTGAATTTTACTGACTTTGCGATATGGTCAGAGGGCTGGACAGGACCGGATATGACATGTCCCACACCTGACCCGATGACCTGGGCCTCGGTTCCTGTTGCCCTCGACAGCAATTCCATCGAAATGACCGCCGGCTTTGCCACGGATTTCAACGGCGCTGGAGTGGAGTATTACTTCAACAATGTTACCGACCCCAATTACAACAGCGGCTGGCTGAGCAGCCCGGTTCACGACCCCTGTCATCTTAATGGCTGGCAGACCGGGCCGGTCCCGAAGTACTTTTATTATCTTGATACAGGACTCGACCCAAACACCACTTATACATACCGGGTCAAGGTTCGAGACAAGTCAGCGAATCATAATGAGACCGGCTGGTCGAGCAGCCAAAGCGCAACAACGGAACCTATGGAACCGGTCACTATTGTCCTGGTTGGTCCCGGGGCAAGTGCTGATTATTATGTGCCCACCGACGCCAACTGGGAAACTACCTGGATGCAGACCGATTTCAACGAGTTAGAAGGGTGGGACACCGGCACTACGGGTCTCGGCTTCGGCTTTGGGAACGGGCTGAGGGTTGCCTACAACGACTGTTACCGAGAGGGCGGGGACTCTACCGCAGCGAACGTGACCGACTGGACTATCCACAATAATGACATAAGCCGCACCACCGGAAAACTGAAGGATTTTGTCACCGGCAGCGATGCCGGAATGCCCACGGTGACGTTCACAATGGGGCCTGCCGGTTTACGGGTCAGCGGCGGTGGCAGCGGCGGCAATCCAGCTCCGGGCACGGATGCATACGATATATTCTATGATGAAGGAGGCAGCACCATAGTAGACTTTGGAGGAAACCTCGTCTATTACGGCGACCCGGGCTGGTGGGCAAAGATAGAGTTCACGGGCCTGGCTCCGACCACAACATACACCTTTATTGGCACCGCCATACGCTCTACGGACTATCCCTACCGGATTTCGCTTTTCACCATAAGCGACGTCACCAGCTGCACCTGGAACAGCAGTTTGGGGGTTGGGGGTAGCGGAGTTACGGCTGAGCTGCAGGCCGGTGATAATCGCAGCACCGGATATGTGGTTCGCTGGGATGATATTGTGTCAGGGCCGGACGGCGATTTCACAATCATGGCAGAGGCCACCGCAGATTCCCAAGACGGCAAAGCGTATCCCTTTGGTGGATTTATGCTTCAGGGAGGGTTAATCGGCGGCTCCAGCGGCCTGCAGGACGATATGCTCGGTGTCAATGCCTCGCTGTGGTCGCGTATTGAATTTGACGTTGTCGAAGACCCCAATCTCTTCAGCACGCTGAAGCTGCGGATGAAGTACGATGATGGATTCGTGGCGTACCTCAACGGCGTTGAGGTAACCAGAGACAATTTCGCCGGCACCCCGATGTGGAACTCCGTGGCCGACAGCGACCGCCAGAACGACCTTGCCCTGCAATTTGTCGACTTCGACATCTCCGACCACATCAGCGACCTGCGGCAGGGCCTCAACGTCCTGGCAATTCACGGGCTCAACGACGACGTTGACGACCCCAATTTCCTGCTCCTGCCCGAGCTGGTCACGGTTAGCTACCCCGGTTCCAACGGCTACACCAACGCTATGGCACCGGTGAAGGACCCACGGTTCACAGAGATTTTGTATCATCCGGCGGCATTGAATTTACCTTCTCGGCCAAAACACCGGCCCCTGGTGGCTTGGCGCTGATGAGGAAACGCAGGCCAAAGAAGTTTTGAATTTTGAGTTTTGAATTGAATCCTCTCTGCGTTCCCTGCGGTTATTTTTTCCGTGCAATCTGCGAAATCTGCGGTTAAAAATCTTCTTTTAATTCTTTGTCATTTCTGGTAAAAATCCAGTACGCAATACGATATTAGCTATGAAGTTGATTGTTCGAAAATCCCGGCTCAAAGGTGAGGTAGTAATGCCTGCCTCCAAATCTCACACTATTCGTGCGGTTGCAATCGCCTCCTTGGCTGTCGGTGAAAGTACCATCCGCAAGCCGCTGGTCTCAGGCGACACGCAAGCGACGGTCAACTGCTACCAGGCGTTAGGCGCCCGGATTGATACAGCCGATTCGAAACTCTGGAAGGTAACCGGCACGGGCGGCGAAATCACCGCCCCGCCGGAATCCATCGATGTGGGCAATTCCGGCACAACGCTGCGTATCGCAATGGGTTCGGCCGCCCTGGCTGGGAAAGGCCAGACCACCACTTTCACAGGCGACGAGCAAATCCAGACCCGCCCTGTCGGGCCGCTAATGGACGCCCTGGGCGATTTGGGAGCAAAATGCGCCAGCTTAAGAAACAACGGCAGAGCACCCGTCGAGGTAACCGGCAGACTCACAGGTGGAAAAACCACCATCGCCTGCCATACCAGCCAATATCTATCCAGTCTGCTCCTGTGCACGCCTCTGGCCGCCGGAGATAGCGAAATAAACGTTACCCTGCTCAATGAGCCGGGTTATGTGCAAATGACGCTTGATTGGCTCGATAAACAGCAAATAGAATACGAAAATCAACAGTTCTGCAAATTCAAAATCAAAGGCAATCAGAGCTATAAGGCCTTTGACGATTGTATCCCTGCCGATTTCTCCAGTGCCACGTTTTTCCTCTGCGCCGCCGCCCTGGTCGCGGACGAGGTAACCCTGCTCGGCCTGGATTTCTCCGATAGTCAGCCGGACAAAGCAGTGGTCGATTATCTAAAGGCAATGGGCGCTGATATCAGCATCGGGCCGACTTCAGTAACTATCAAAGCCGCCACGCTCAAAGGCACTGAAATAGATATGAACAAAACCCCCGACGCCCTGCCTGCTATGGCCGTTACCGCCGCCTTCGCCGAAGGGGCAACCCGCCTGGTAAACGTCTCCCAGGCACGAAGTAAAGAGACCGACCGAATCAAATGTATGGCCGAAGAACTGAAAAAAATGGGCGTAGATGTTGAAGAATTGCCCGACGGCCTTATAATACGGCACAGCAGACCCAAACCAGCCAAACTAAACGGCAGAAGTGACCACAGAACCGTGATGGCCCTGTCGCTGGCGGGCTTAAGCTTAGACGGTCAATGCACCATTGATACCGCTGAGGCAATGAGTGTTACGTTTCCTGATTATGTGAAATTGATGAAAAGTATCGGTGCAAATATGGATTTAGTTAACTAACATCGGTTGCTCAAGCTAACCATTTTAAGGAAAGTTTCGCAATGGGCAAGAACCTGAATCGCCGTAATTTCCTCAAAGCCCTTAGTATGAGTTCGGCAACTCTGGCCATCTCCGGATGTCTGAACGCTTCTAAGCGGCAATCTGCACCGGCAAAGAAAGCTGGACGCCCGAATCTCATATATGTATTCGCCGACCAGCTCGGCTACATACATTGCGGCTACGCCGGCTCGAAAAATGCGAGCACACCCAACTTAGACAGGCTCGCATCGCAGGGCGTCAACTTCCATAACGCGGTCTCGAACATGCCGGTGTGCTCGGCCTATCGGGCGTCGCTGTTCACGGGCAAATATCCCACAACCACGGGCATGGTAATCAACGAGCTGCGGATGAACACCAACCACGAATGCTTCGGCCACGTGCTGACACGCGCCGGCTACCAGACCGGCTACATCGGCAAATGGCATCTTTACGCCAATCAGTTGGGAAATCACAACGACCCAAAGAACAGCTACGTGCCCCCCGGCCCCAACCGGCTGGGCTTTGACGGATACTGGGCCGCCTTCAATTTCCACCACATATATTACAACGCATACTACCACACCGACTCGCCGGAAAAGATTCCTTATCGAGACAATGCCTACGAGCCGGATGCACAGACCGAACTGGCGATTAACTTCTTGCAGAGCGCAGCCAAGTCGGACAGGCCCTTCGCTATGTTCCTGTCCTACGGCACGCCCCACGACCCATGGTCGGATAACAACGTCCCTCAAAAATACAGGGATATGTTCAAGGACATCGAGTTCCCCAACCCGCCCAATTACAAGGACCAAAATGACAAATATGCCGACGGCTGGGGCAGGCTGTCGCCTCAGAACCGCAAAAACCTGCCGCTCTGGCGGCGGAACTACTACGCCATGACGGCCAATCTGGACTGGAACATCGGCAGGCTTCTGGATGCCGTTGAAAAAGCGGGCGTCAGCAAAAACACCATTATCGTCTTCACGTCCGACCACGGCGAGATGTTCGGAGCACAGGGGCGAAGAGCAAAGAATATCTTCTACGAAGAAGCCGCCCGCATACCGTTTTTGATAAAGTGGCCCAAAAGCATTCCAGCCGGGACCCTCTCAGATGCTTCCCTGGCCACCGTCGATATCATGCCCACAATCCTTTCACTGATGGACCTGCCCATCCCCGGGGATGTCGAAGGCATGACTCTGGCCCACTGCGCGCTGGGCAAAAAAGGCCCGGAACCGAAAGCCGCTTTTCTGATGAATACCGGAGCCTGTGCAGCCTGGCAGAATGGTCATGAGTGGCGTGCCATTCGAGACAAGCGATACACTTATGCCAAATACCGACTTGACAAATCCGAACTGCTGTTTGATAATGTCGCCGACCCGTATCAGATGACGAACCTGGCCCGGCAGCCCGGACACAAGGGTACTATCGCAAGGTTCCGGAAGCTCCTTGCCGATAAGATGAAATCGCTCAATGACAATTTCGAGCAGTGTACCTGGTACCGGGATAACTGGACCGACGGCAATCGAAACATCCTCAGAGGTGCAAAGGGATGACGCGAATTGATGTGAAATATGAAGAGAGCAAATTATCAGAATAAACAAGATTGATAACATAACAATTTCAGGAGAGTTCAGACCATGATTGGTTGCCATATTGGACGGGTATTTCAGGTAACGATTGCCGGGGGTTCTTATCAGGACGGCTTGACCGCCGTCATACAAGGCGTCCCCCCCGGAATGCTGCTTACAGAGCAGGAGATTTACGGAGACCTGCTTCTTAGAAAGCCGGGCGCCGACGAATTGAGCAGCCCGCGAAAAGAGCCGGACCTGCCGATTATCTACACCGGGCTGAACGCCGCCGACACCGTCGAGGGCGCCGCAAACAAAAACCACACTAATGGGACCCCGCTTTCAATTCTGATTCCCAACCTGGACCGGCACTTCATTCATATCAAGCAGTACCAGGACACGAACCGCACGCCGCGTCCGGGCCATGCTTCCTATGCTTCGTTCATAAAGTACGGCCCCGACGACGATGCCATCGGCGCGGGTCTATTCAGCGGACGCTATACTTCCACCATCGTCGCTGCCGGATACGTCGCTAAAAAGACCCTGAGAAAATGCGGTATCGAAGTATTTTCCTACGTCAAAGAGCTTGCCTCAATCCGATGCCCCGACGTTACTGTCGACCAGGCCGCCAAATACACCTGCGAGTACAAGAAAATGCGGCGCGACCTCGACCCGTTTTACCAGGAAATTTACGTCAAGAACCGCATAACGCCGGACATGAGATTTCTCGAAAAAATCAAAATATTAGCCGAGGTTGAGCAGGAAATCGATGCTATCCGCGCCAAGGCCCCAAAGCTTGCGCCCGCTCAGATACACGACAAATACGGCGTGCATCCCATACTAAACTGTCCCGACCTGGACGCCGCTCAGACAATGGTTGATGAATGTAATCGGATTGCCGCCACAGGCGATTCAGCCGGCGGCGTAGTTGAAGTCGTCGTAACCGGTGTCCCCACAGGCCTCGGCGAGCCGGTCTTCTACAAGCTCGACGCTGAATTGGGCCGAATGCTCGGCATCGGCGCTGTCAAAGGCGTCGAGGTCGGCGCCGGCTTCGCCGTAAAAGATATGACCGGCAGCCAAAATAACGACCAAATGCGAGCTGAAAAAGGAAAAGTTGTCTTCCAGTCAAATAATGCCGGCGGTATTACAGGCGGCCTTTCTACCGGACAGCCTATCATTGTCAGGCTTACGGTCAAGCCCACATCCACCATTGACAAACCACAGAAGACGATTGACAAGTATACCCTGGAGAACAAAGAGCTGGCGGCTATCACCAGGCGTGACCCAACGATTGTCGGTCGCATCTGGCCCGTCGCCGAGAACTACATGGCCCTGGTCATACTCGACCACCTGCTCGCACACTACGGCTACCAAACGCTAAAAGACCCCCACATCTTGCTTCGCAAGAAGCAGTAGGGGCGGATAAAAAAAAGCCCCGGATTAAAACCCGGGGCTGAATAAGCGAATTTTGCTGTCATCCTGAGGCGAAGCCGAAGGATCTGGCTTGCGAAGAAGAATAACGCATTGGTTCGAAGAAGAGATTCTTCGCTGCGCTCAGAATGACAAACGGTGTCACGGTCTCGGTCCTGTATACGCAGGAGCCGAATCTTGCCCTACGTTATTTACTGCATCACGATACCTCACTACATAGTAACAAGAACTTGTATGAAAGTACGTGTAAACGTTGCTAAGCTGCCAGCCGCTATCTAAGCCGCTGCCGTTAACGCATTCGAAGTAGTACATGCAGGGATTATTCCCACCGGTAGCGGCATCATCAGCCGGTACAGCTTCCATATAATGCCCAAGCTGACCAGTATTTGGATCTACCTGCCACCCGGGCAGCGTAGCCCACTGAGCCGGGTTAGGCAGTGGCGGCTCACCTTCAGGAGTAGTCGCAAAGGCTTCAACGGACCAGAATCCATAGTTTTGATTTGGAGGATCCCATCTATCACGGGCCCTGACGCGGTAAGTATATGTGGTATTGGGGTCCAGCCCTGTGTCTTCGTAGATGGGGCTGCTCTGCCAGCCGCTGTCATGGCCGTCGTTTCCATCGCCGGTGGTGAACTCGAAATAGTATTCCACGCCGCTTTCGTCGGTAGCTGTGGTAGCAACCATAAGCATTGACGTTCCGGAAGAAGGAGTGGGCGGCGTAGCCCACGTGCTCTGGTACGGATTGTAGGCATTCGGGTCCGTTAGCGGCGGCGTTACGTCCTCACCCGCCACGACATAGCCGATAATTGACCAATCGGTTTCGTTCCGATTGGCCGATGTATCGCAGGCCTTCACCCTGTAGCCGTATTGTATGCCCCTAACCAGGCCTGTATCAGTGTATGTTGGGCTGGGGCCCCAATCACGGAAGCTGCCATCGGGATTGCCAGCCGCATCGGTGCGCTGGAAGTAATACTCCACGTACGGTCCGGTGGCATTGTCGTAGGCCGTCGTCGCGGCCATATAAATCGAGGTCGGCCCAATCGAGTTTGGAGCAACGGCCCAGGTCATCGGGTCCGGCTCTGGAGGCGTAGTGTCACTTAATCCGTAATTCTCCACAAAGATTACATAATCGGCAAAGTTCACGATTCCGTCTCGATTCAAATCCGCCCCGTGACACCAATCCGGCGGGCTGCAATCTTCCTCGAGCCAGCTCAACAGGAACAGCGCCAAATCAGACACGTTTACCATATAGTTAAAATCAAAGTCGCCGACCAAATCGGTTATCAGAAGATAGTGATAACCTATATCCACGGTGCCGGCATCAAGTATTCTGTCCGTACGGGTTGT
>JAUVYZ010000231.1 GCA_030602845.1 Phycisphaerae bacterium
GTAGTGTATCAGATTATGGCTGTCCCCGTCAAGCACAAATAGTTATACCAATTGCAGTTAAAAATTGCCGAAAAAATTGTATTTATACTAATTGGGATGGCCTGGATTCCTGCTCCTTCGACTTTGCTCAGGACAGGTTTCGCAGGAATGACAATCAGTGTTAATCCGTGAAATCAGTGGTTGAAATCAACCCAGAAAGATTGCTAAACATATTCGTGGGAGGTCACAAACAATGAGTCCCAAGCTAAATCCTGATGCTGATATTACACTCAATCAGCTCGAAGGTATTCAGAGGAGCATTACCAACCGGCTCAAGCACCTTCAAAAGAGAGTACGCCAAGATGATAAAATGATTATCCTTGAGCTAATACAGTTAACGCGCGAGAACTTATACAGAAAGGCCCAGGCCCTCTGCGAAGAAAGGGATTCCTACAAAAAGAAATTCCAGGCCATATGCAAGATTCTGGATAAATAGGGCGTTATGTAGATGGTCGGCTCAATTATGTAACAAAAAGGACATATGAGGAGAAGATAAAATGCCAATAGTCGATGGACAATACGAAGCAAAAATATCAACGACTTTTCGCTCCATAGAAGACGCAATTAAAGAGATAACGAATAAAATTGAAAGGTCAAGAAGAGTTAGAATCAGCAACATCCCGATGGAGCTGCTTGAAAAACTATTGCCATTGCTCAAAGGCAAAGGCGTGAAAATAATCCTGCCAATGAAAGCAAAGGCCAGCGATGAATTAAGGCAAATCGGCGAGGTGGCGGTCCAGAAAGCAAAAATCTACAAGGACTATAAGGGCACCGAGGCAAATGCAGGCTCCATTTATTTTTCCGACAGGATTTTTGGTGTAGTGTGGGTCAAAGACAGGATTCTGGAAATAGACGCTATGGATTACGATAAGTGCGTCAAATGTATGAAGAATATGTTTGACGTTGGATGGAGATATTCTGAGAAATAGAAACAGGAAAGGATTGAAGAAATAGGTCACAAAAACGGTTTCATAAATAGACGTGATTTTTTTAAGACAATCGGCCTGGGCGCGGCGGCAATGGCTTTGCCGGGATGTGAAAGCTCCTCCCAGAGGTCGCCGGGTAACTCGTCTGCGAAAAAGCCCAATTTTGTTTTCATCCTCATCGACGATATGGGCTGGATGGACACCGGCTGTTACAGAAGCAGCTTTTACGAGACGCCCAATATCGACAGGCTGGCCGCTGAGGGTATGCGCTTCACCGACGCCTACGCGGCTTGTCCGGTCTGCTCACCAACGCGGGCAAGTATAATGGCAGGCAAATATCCGGCGAGGCTAAAGCTGACAGACTACCTCAAAGGCAAGCGGCGAGGGAAGTTGAATCCCGCTGATTACCTTGACCAGATGCCGTTAGAAGAGTTCACAATTGCCGAGGCGTTGAAAGAGGCCGGGTATGCGACCGGCTTTGTCGGCAAGTGGCACCTGGGCGATAAACCATATTATCCCGAGCACCAGGGCTTCGATGTTAATATCGGCGGCACCCGCAGTGGGATGCCGCGGAGCTATTTCTACCCTCAATGGCGCAGCAATCCCCCCATTGAGGGCCGTCCCGGAGAGTATCTCACCGACCGCCTTACCGACGAGTCGCTCAGGTTCCTCGAAGCCAACAGTAACAAGCCGTTTCTCCTGTACCTGTCGCACTACGCCGTGCACACACCATTGCAGTCGAAGAAAGACCTCGCTGCAAAGTATAAGGCCAAGGCCGAAAACCTGCCGCCGGTCAATGGGCCGCGTTTTGTGCCCGAGGGAGAGCGGCTGGCACGACAGGTGCAGGACCATGCGGTTTATGCGGGGATGGTTCAAAGCGTGGATGAAAGCGTCGGACGAGTGATGAAGAAACTCGAGGAGCTGGGTGTGGCGGACAATACGGTTGTAATATTTATGTCCGACAATGGTGGACTGTCCACGTCCGAGGGCTCGCCCACATCAAACGTACCATTACGGGCGGGCAAGGGTTGGCTGTATGAGGGCGGCATTCGCGAACCGATGATTATCAAGTGGCCCGGCGTGGTCAAAGCTAACAGCGTGTGCAGCGAGCCGGTAACCAGCACCGACTTCTACCCGACGATGCTCGAGATGGCGGGTCTGTCGCTGCGGCCACAACAGCACCGTGACGGCGTGAGCCTGGTGCCGCTGCTGCGGCAGACGGGCAGGCCCGGACGCAAAGCGATTTACTGGCACTATCCTCACTACGGCAACCAGGGGGGCAGTCCCGGTGGAGCCGTGCGGGTAGGGGATTACAAGCTGATTGAATTCTATGAAGACAACCGCGCGGAGATGTACAATTTGAAAGACGACATCAGCGAGAAACACGACCTCTCCGCCGAGATGCCGAAAAAGGCGGCCCAGCTTCGCAAGATGCTACACGACTGGCGAAAGGCGGTGGACGCCCAGATGCCTAAACCGAATCCTGCATACAGGGCCGAACCCGGAAAAAATAGAACATAGGATATAAAAGGGATATGTAGTTTTACGACAAGGAGAAATAAAAGTGTATAAGATTGCTGTAATACCCGGTGACGGCACCGGGCCGGAAGTAACGGCCGAAGCGGTGAAGGTACTAAAAGCCGCTGCGGGCAAATTCAATTTCAAAGTCGATTTGGCCAAGTTTGATTTTGGCGGTGAAAGATACAAACGGACCGGCGAGACACTGCCCGATAGCGCCGTCGAAGAGCTTCGCAAATTCGACACAATCCTGCTCGGCGCAATCGGCCATCCCAACGTCGCGCCGGGAATTTTGGAAAAGGGCATTTTGCTTAAAGCGCGCTTTGAGCTGGACCAGTATATAAACCTGCGTCCGGTCAGGCTCTATCCGGGAGTAGAAACGCCGTTAAAAAACAAAGGGCCGGACGATATAGACTTCGTCGTCGTTCGCGAAAACACCGGCGACCTCTACACCGGCACGGGCGGCTTTACAATGAAGGGGACACCCAACGAAGTGGCCGTCCAGTCCGCCGTCTATAACCGCTTTCAGGTTGACCGCTGCCTCAAATACGCATTCGAATACGCCCGCAAGTACGGTAAGAAGGCACGCGGCAAAGGCGACAAAAACACGCTCGCTCTGTGCGGCAAGACCAACGTGCTGACCTATATCTACGACCTGTGGGAACGCGCCTTTCACGAAATGGGCGACGCCGAATATCCCGATATCGCAAGAGAATACTACCACGTTGACGCTACCTGTATGTGGATGGTCAAGAACCCCGAATGGTTCGATATTATCGTTACCGGCAATATGTTCGGCGACATCATCACCGACCTCGGCGCAATGGTCCAGGGCGGTATGGGCATCGCCGCCGGCGGAAATATCAATCCCGAAGGCGTCAGTATGTTCGAGCCAATAGGCGGAAGCGCACCGAAATATACCGGCAAAGGTATTATCAACCCGCTCGCCGCTATTTGTGCAGCGCAAATGATGCTTGAGACGCTGGGCGAAGAAAAAGCGGCAGGTGTGGTGGAGAAAGCTGTAATGTTCGTAACCGCCAACAAGATAAAATCGCTCCAGGCCGGAAAAATGGGCCACAGCACCAGCGAAGTCGGAGATATGGTTGCAGAAAAAGTTGCTGAATAAAATCAGCGGTTCATGACCCGTCGAGAAATGCAAATATCAAAAATCAAAATGCAAAATGACATATAAAAATGCAAAACGTGTCAAAATTTTTGAACTTTGCTCTGTAATTTTTATATTTGATTTCTAATTTTTGATTTCTTACTATGCCTGCTAATTTAACGCCGGAATATTTTAAGGCTGAGAGGTGGTTTCGCGAGGCGGCGACTGCTGAGGAGAAACTTCTGGCGCTCGAACAGATGCTGCGAGTAATGCCCAAGCACAAAGGCACCGACCACCTGCGCGCAGATT
>JAUVYZ010000026.1 GCA_030602845.1 Phycisphaerae bacterium
GAGGGCTGAAATATCTGGCCCCTGTTGTTGGTTTTTTTGAAATCCTGATATGGCTTCTCGCTATCGGTCAGATTATGAAGAACCTTTCCAATCCTGCGTGTTATATTGCCTACGCGGGCGGCTTTGCAATGGGTAACTATGTGGGGATTTGCATAGCAGGAAAATTATCCTTAGGGGTGGTGCTTATACGAGTTGTGACCGAGAAAGACGCATTGCCATTAATAGAGCATCTGAAATCTGAGAAATATGGAGTTACCAGTGTTGATGGATATGGGACTCTGGGAAAGATAAAAGTCATTTTCACAATCGTGCCCCGGCGAGAGGTTGAAAAAGTGGTCCAATTTGTGAAAAGATTCAATCCGAATGCATTCTACTCTATAGAGGAAGTGAGCTTTGTTGAAAAGGGGATATTTCCTGTTAGAAAAAGCTGGCGAGATTTGCATCTGCTAAGGCTGTTCAGGCCATTTCGAAAAGGCAAATAGCACTACGTTTCTCTTGTAGTAGGTCGTTTGGTCAATAAGAAAAAGCTACAATATACTATAAGTAATTGTGTTCGGTATTGTCCGATTTTCCATATTTTCGCACGGGAGATAATTGATGAAGATGATCGATTTGCGCAGTGACACCGTTACCTTGCCGACGCCGGCGATGCGAGAGGCGGTGTATAACGCTGAGCTGGGTGATGACGTGTTCGGTGAGGACCCGACGGTAAACCGCTTTGAGAAAATGGCGGCTGAACGGATGGGAAAGGAAGCGGGCCTGCTGGTGGTCAGCGGGACGATGGGTAACCTGGTGTGCATTCTTACCCATTGCGCCCGCGGGGAAGAAGTAATCCTGGGCGATAGGTCGCATACGTTTCTTTACGAAGCTGGGGGGATGTCAGCGTTGGGTGGGATACACCCGCATATCATCAGCAATCAGCCGGATGGCACGATGCGGCTGGAGGACATTGAGGCAGCCATTCGCGGCAGTAACGTGCACTTTCCGCGCACTCGGCTGATTTGCCTGGAGAACACCCATAACCGCTGCAGCGGCTCAGCTCTGACGCCTGAATACATCGACTCAGTGGCGGCGCTGGCGGAAAGCCACGGGCTTTCGGTACACCTCGATGGCGCCCGGATATTCAACGCCGCCGTGGCTTTGGGGGTGGACGTACAGGAACTGACTCGCAGCGTCGATTCAGTGAGCTTTTGTCTGTCAAAGGGGCTTTCGGCGCCGGTGGGTTCGGTGGTCTGTGGTTCCGGCGAGTTTATCGCCGAGGCGCGGCGGACGCGTAAAGTGTTAGGCGGCGGGATGCGCCAGGCGGGTGTCATCGCAGCGTCGGGTATTACAGCCCTGGAACAGATGGTAGATAGATTGGCGGAGGACCATATAAATGCTCGCCGTCTGGCTGAAGGAATCGCCCGTATCCCCGGATTGTCGATTGACCCGGCGGGGACGCAGACGAATATCGTCTATTTCGAGCTTGTCAGCGACCGGCTGACGGCGGAGGAGCTGGTAACAGAACTTGGTAAAAAGGGAATCCGGCTATTTTGTACGGGGCCGTCCCGCCTTCGGATGGTAACTCATTATGGCATCGGCTCCGAGGACATTGATGCGGCCCTGGCGGTGCTGGGTGAGGTAATGAATACGGCGTAGTTGATAGTTCGTAGTTCGTGGTTGGTAGGTTGGGCTTTTTAGGCAAGGCGCAATTCGGCTCAAGATTAAAAACTAAAAATTGAACAAAAATCTTATCAGGAGAGATGAAATGAAACGGAGATACCAGGCTGGAGTTATGATAATAGTCGCTGTGGCGACTGTGAGTGTCTTTTGTGTTACAGGTGGGCAGGTGCGAGAGAATGATCCGGCTGGTCAACGGCTGCCGGGGGCGCGGCCTATTATCGATGCAAGCTATTATGCGACTATCCAGGCTGCGATAGACGCATTGCCGAATGCCGGTGGTGTTGTGCGTTTGCCGCCGGGTACGTTTGAGATTAGTAACCCCTTGAAAGTAACTGTGTCTGACGTGCTTATTGAAGGGGCCGGCACCGCCACGCATATCAAGAACGTCAATACCGAAGGCAAGAGCGCACTGATACTTCAGCACCCCAGCGGTGGTGACAACCGAAAGGCTGAGCTGTGGCGGATTCGGCTGGCCAACTTCCGCATCACCGGCAACGAGAAGAGCGGCCATGGTATCGAAGCGCGGCGGATAAACGAGATTTTCATCGACGGTGTTACCGTCAGCTATCACGGCGGCGACGGCGTTCGGCTATACTACTGCTATGAGGACCCGCGGATATGCGACTCGCTGATGACCTATAACAAAAAGACAGGGCTGAACATAATCGGCTGCCATGATGTTGTCGTGGCAGCGAACCAGTTTGAGGAGAACGACGATGCCGTGAGGTTCATCGATGGGTTCAACCTCTGTATGACGGGCAACAACCTTGATGACCATCTCGGTGACGGGGTCGTGATCGAGAACAGCTACGGCTCTGTCGTATCGGGCAATATGATAGAGGAGTGCAAAGGCACAGCTATCGTGCTCGATAGGGACTGCTACGGCATCGCACTTAGTGCCAACGTGATTGCGCACAATGGCTCCGGTGGGGTCGACCTACGCGATGCTCATGGCTGCACCGTCAGCGCCAACACGTTCACCATTATGGGTAGGGGCGCTTTGAGCATCGGGCCCAATAGCGGGCGCATCACGGTTACCGGTAACAACTTCTCCAACAGCTACATCGGCGATGGCAAGGTAAAACGCTCGGCGAATGACCTGACAGCAGCAGGTATGGTCCTCAATGGCACGTCTGAGATCACGGTGGTGGGTAACCTTTTTTCGAGTGTGCGGCCAAAGGCGATAACCGTCGAAGGTGAGCAGAGCAAATGCGTACTATTCGCCGATAATGTTCTGGCCGATGTGGCCGGTGACCACAAGAAGTTAAGCGCATCGTTAGTCAAGGATAACCTGGAGGCGGCGAAATGACAGTCGGGATTGGTGGGCTGAAGCCCACCCTACAATCTTCGCTGTGCTCAGGATGACAAACTTCCAGGGGTCATTTGACGCTATTGTTTTGCAGGTCTAATGTCTTTAGGAGGAAGGCGTAAATGTCGGCTTGTTCGTCGATGACTTTTGATATCGGTTTGCCCCGGCCGTGTCCGGCTTTGGTTTCGACGCGAAGCAAAATGGGATTTTTGCCGGCGGCTTTCGCCTGAAGGGCGGCGACGAATTTTTTGGCGTGAGCGGGGACGACGCGGTCGTCAGTATCGGCTGAGGTAACGAGGATAGGTGGATATTCAACGCCTGTCTTTATATTGTGGAGAGGAGAATAAGCGTATAAAACCTTGAACTGCTGCGGGGTGGCTTCGGCATTGCCGTATTCCGGTATCCAGTAGCGGCCGACGGTGAACTTGTGGTACCTTAACATATCGGTAACGGGGACCTGGCAGACGACGGCACCAAAGAGACGGGGCCGTTGGAGCATGCAGGCGGCGACGAGCAGGCCGCCATTGCTTCCGCCTCTTATGGCGAGTTTGTTGGGATTAGTATATTTGTTTTCGATGAGCCATTCGGCGGCGGCGATAAAGTCGTCAAAGACGTTTTGCTTTTTGTCGAGCATACCTGCCTGGTGCCATTCTTCGCCATATTCCCCACCGCCTCGCAAGTTTGCGACGGCATATACGCCGCCCAGCTCCAGCCAGGTAAGGGTGTAGACGGAAAAATATGGTTTGAGGCTGATGTTATATCCGCCGTAGCCGTAAAGCAGGGTCGGGTTGCCGGCGTCGAACTTTAGACCTTTCTTATGGGTGATGAACATAGGGACACGGGTGCCATCTCTGGAATGATAGAATACCTGTTTGGTTTCATATTGTGAAGGGTCGAAATCGATTTTGGGTTTGTGAACGACGGTCAACTGCTGAGTGAGAAAATCATAACGATAGCTTGTGGCGGGAAAGAGAAAAGAGGTAAAAGAGAAGAACATTTCGGTGTCGTCTTGCTTTCCGGACAGGCCGCTGACCCTGCCGAGTGTCGGCAGGGGGATGTTACGGACGAAAGTTCCATCGAGATTATAGATTTTGAGCCGGTGGTGCACATCGTGCATATAGGCAACGACGAAGTGGTTGTTGATGAGGGCGACGTAATCGATGACGTCGTCGGTCTGGGGGAGGATTTCGCGCCAGTTTTCGCGAGCGGGATTATTGGTGTCGATGGCGATGATGCGTCCGTGGGGTGTGTCCAGGTCGGTATTGAAATAAAAGACCGAGTTAGTATTGCCAATGAAGTCGTAGCGGGCATCTGCCTTGTCGAGCAATCTGATGAATGGTGCTGTGCTTTCGACAGGGCGGTAATAAACGCGATTCTTAGGGTCGGTGCCGTGATAGACGTTGAGGACGAGGAATTTGCCGTCTTCGGTAATCAACGGGGCAAAGGTTAATTCCTTGTTGTCGGGGCGTTCGTAGATGAGCCGGTCCTGTGATTGTGGTGTGCCGAGCTTGTGCCAGTAGACACGGTTGTAGTTGTTTCGGTCTTCGAGGGCGACGGTGTTTGGGTCGGGGAAGCGATTGTAAAAAAAGCCATCGCTATCGTGCTTCCAGGCGATGTTAGTGAATTTGCACCATTTGAGTGTTTCATCGTAGTTCCGGCTGGAATCGATGGTGCGGATTTTGACATCCCGGCGGTCGCTTCCGCTGCGGGAGAGGGCGTAGGCGAACAGGGTTGCATCTTTGCTTACGGCGGTTGTGGTTACGGCGACGGTGCCGTCAGCACTGAGTAAGTTGGGGTTGATGACGACACGCGGTTTGCCTTCGAGCGTTTCTTGCGTGTAGAGGACAGATTGATTTTGCAGGCCGTCATTTTTCCAGAAGAAGTATCGGTCGCCTTTTTTGTACGGAGTGGAATACCTGGGGTAGTTCAACAGATGGGTCAAGCGGGCCTTGATTTTCTCCCCGGCGGTAACGCTGGTGAGGAAGTCGGAGGTCAGCTTGTTCTGCTGTGCGACCCACGCCTGCGTTTCAGATGCGTCGGCATTTTCAAGCCAACGGTAGGGGTCGGGAACTTTCGTGCCGTGATAAACGTCGGCTGTGGAACCCTTTCGCGCCGGCGGATAAATCAGTTTGGCGGGCCGGGTTTCGGTCGGGAATGGTCTCCGGCATCCGCAGTATAATGCGGCGGAAACGGTCATAGTGATAAGTAAGCGAATGTATAACTTTTTCATAATAGACTGCACCTTCATTGTTCGATTCGAGTAGTTGGCTATTGTTCAGAATATTTCGGCTCTGAGCGAGCTGAATCATAGCTTGCCGAAGCGCGGGCTTACATTAATTGGGCGGTGCCGGGTTTTCAAGTAAAAATTTTTCCGGCCGTTAACCGCGGATTGTACCTCGTATTTTGTGCGAGGATTTGATTTGACGGAGCTGATGGTTTTGGTTATTGTGTGGCCGGCGTCCGGGATTTTGTATTTCGGGAGCCGGTGACGGCCAGGAGAAAAATAACCGTCGGTATTTGTTCTGAAAGATGGAAGGAGGATGTACTCTAATGGATGGTGTTCAAATCTTCACGACACCGATTCTGGACGGGATTAAAATCAAGGAATATAAGGGTATCGTGATTGTGCGGAACGTTCGGGCCATCAATATCGTCCGTGACTTCTTTACCTCGTTCCGTGACATCTTCGGCGGACGGTCGCGCTCATTTCAGGAAGTTATGCGGGCGATGCAGGATGACGTTATCGCTGAGGCCAAGGAAGAAGCGAGGAAGTTGGGCGCAAACGCCATCGTTGCCTTTATGCTGGACTACGATAACATTGGCTCCAAAGGCAAATCGCTGTTGATGGCATCGGCTAAAGGTACGGCAGTTGTGATAGAATAAATGATAATGGCACAGCCGTAAGCAGAGAGTCGGCGACTGCAGCGCTGACAGACTTTCGTTCAAATAGCGTTCGGCGGCTTTGGAAAAAGTGTAAAAAATTAGGTGAAATGGTATTACAGAAATGAAAGGAGAAGGAAATGTGTAGAGTGTGGAGCAGGTTGTTAATTCTTACTCTGGTAGTGGTGATAATGGCGGGGGGCTGTGCTCAAGCAGTAGCTGAACGGCCAAGGAATGTCATCCTCTTTGGATGGGACGGCGCTCAGAGAGACCACGTGAATGAAGCTCTCGCACGTGGGGAACTGCCGGTCCTGAAGAAGCTTGGTGCAAAAGGGGCGTATGTTAAGATAGACATTGAGGGAGTGACCGACACCAAGGCCGGCTGGTCCCAGATACTGACGGGCTACTATCCGGAAATTACCGGTGTGTACAGCAACGGTCGGTATCAGCCGATCCCCAAGGGACTGAGCATCGGGGAGCGGCTGGAGAAACATTTCGGGCCGGACAACGTCGTTACGCTGGCAGTGATTGGTAAGAAGGGCCACGTTGACGCCGAGCCGCCCAGGAAGATAAGAATCAAGGAGAAAGCTGAGAAACCCAAGGCCAAGAAAGGCAAAGCAGCAAAGGCCAAACCCAAGAAGAAGAAAAAGCAGCAGGGCAAGATTGTTGAGGAAGGCGGCGTGAAGTACCGCCTAATCCCCGGCAAGCCGCACTACAACATGAGCCGGAACACGGACTTGTTTGAGAATGGCCTGCAATTAGATAAAAAAGTCGGCACCCGGGCGATCGAATTGATTGAGAAGCACAAGGACGAGCCGTTCTTCTTCTTTGTGCACTTCGCCGAAGTCGATCAGAAGGGCCACAAGCACGGAGAGAACTCCAAGGAGTATAACGATGCCATAATCTCCAACGACACGTGGACGGGCAGGATTATGGGCAAAATCAAGGAGTTGGGGCTGGCCAAGAAGACGCAGTACTACATTACATGCGACCACGGATTCAACGAGGGTGGAACGGGGCACAGCTTCGCGCCCTATGTTTTCCTGGCCACCAACAACAAGAAGGTCAATCGCGACGGCCGGCGGCAGGATGTGGCCCCGACGATCCTGGAGGCGTTCGGTCTGGAGTTGAGTAAGATTGAGCCGCCGCTTGATGGGATTTCGCTGACTAAGCCGGACGCACGTCCGCCGGCAAAGATCGGCCTGGCGAAGAGGCGCGCAAAGGCCAAGAAATAGATTTTGGGTTGCGTTACATCGCCTAACAGCGGATTTGCGGTGCGTCTTACTTGTTCAAATGGTCTTGGGTGTTTCGCAAAGGCCGGGGACGTCAGGGGAAATGTCAGTAAGGGTGTACGAGGGTATGGCCGTTAGAAGTTTTATAATCGGATTGGTATTGGTTACCGGTTTGCCTTTTGGTTGTGCATCCGCTTCGCTGCCAAAGTATTCTGTTGAGCCGTTGCCGGAGTATAATGCGCTGTTTTACAACGAAAAGGGCTGGACGGGCGCAGATGGGTCATACTCAGTGGCACTATCCGATAGTGCCACTCTCTGGTTGTACAGTGATACGTGGATCGGTGATATCGTCAACGGCAAGCACAAGAACGCAACGATGGTGAACAACTCGATTGCACTTCAGCGCGGGAAAGGGCCGTCAACAGCCACTGTCAAGTTTTACTGGCGCAGAACAGAGGAGGGAAAGCCGGAGGCCTTTGTCAGGCCAGCTGATGGTGTTGGCTGGTTCTGGATATTTGACGGCATCGTCGCTGACGAGAAATTATACCTTTTTCTGATGCAGATAATTAAAAGCGGCGAAAAAGGTGTCTTTGGATTCAAACACATTGGAACGTGGCTGGCAGAAATAGAAAACCCGCAGGATGAACCGCTCAAATGGCGGATTACACAATACAAAATCCCTTACGGGCGATATTCAAAGAACGGCAATCTGTTTTTCGGCTCGGCGGTTATGAGGGACGGAGATTTTGTCTATATCTACGGCGGCAGCGAGGATTGGAACAAAGGGATGAGCGGGCGAGGTATGATAGTCGCTCGCGTGCCATATAATAAAATGGCTGATTTTGAGCGGTGGCGTTTCTTTAGCGACGGTAACTGGCAGGCAGATATAGCCGGGATATCTGAACTTTTTGACGGCACAGCAACAGAATATTCGGTCTGTTACCAGCCGGCTTTAAAGAAGTGTGTAACCATTTATACAGAATGTGGGATGTCGAAGAATATAATGATGCGGTTTTCTCCGACGCCCGTTGGGCCGTGGAGTAGTGCCTGCAAGGTTTACGAGTGTCCCGAACAGAACTGGCATAAGACATATTTTTGCTATGCAGCAAAAGGTCATTCTGAAATTTCGGCGGGCAATGAGTTGATAATTACGTATGTTTGTAATTCAATGGATTTCTGGCAGATGGCGAAGGACACGCGGATTTATTGGCCGCGGTTTTTGAAGATTAAGTTTGACGTTCAAGAGAAATAGAGAATTGAAAGGGACAAAAGGTATGAAACATTCAAAATCAATTTCGGTTTTTAGCTTGTTGATGCTGTGTGGTGCGATAGCGTCTTTCGTCTCCTCTTGCGCTGCGCCGGAGCCTGCGCTGATACCACGGGAAGTGCTCTTTGGCAATCCGGTTAAGACGAGCCCCGGGATCTCTCCGGATGGAAAGATGATGGCTTATGTTGCTCCCTTAAATAATGTATTAAACGTGTGGATAAAAACGATTGGCAAAGAGGATGACAGGGCTGTTACGAAAGATGACAACCGTGGGATACGCTGGTATTTTTGGGCGGAGGACAGTGAGCACATTATGTATTTGCAAGATGTGGGAGGCGATGAGAACTGGAGTTTGTACGGCGTTAATCTTAAAACAGACGAAATCAAGGATTTGACCCCGTACGAGGATGTCCAGGTTCAAATTATACATAGTGATAAGCATTTTCCAAATGAACTGCTCATTGGAATGAACAAGGATGACCCGAAGGTGCACGATGTTTATCATCTTGACCTTCCCACCGGTGAACTCGAACTGGTTGCAAAGAATCCCGGCAATATTAGCTCCTGGTTGGCTGATGCCAATTTGAAGGTTCGTTGTGCGATGGCTGCAACTCCTGAAGGTGGATTCGAGCTGATGGTGCGGGACAGTGAGGAAGCGAGCTGGGAGAAGCTGCTGACATGGGATTCGGAAGACAACATGACCAGTTGGACCGTTAGTTTTACCAAGGATGGAAATTCCTTGTATTTGGTCGATTCTCGCAACGTCAATGCCGGGCGTCTGGTTAAGATGGAGATAAAGACCGGAAATATTGAAGTGCTTGCAGAAGATCCGCAATATGATGTTTGGGATGTGATGATTCATCCTGATTCATACGAGGTGCAGGCGGTGGCGTTTTTAAAAGCTCGACAAGAATGGGTTGTGTTGGATGAATCGATTAAAGACGACTTCGAGTCCATTGCGAAGCTGGATGATGGTGACTATTTTGTTGAGGGTCGGGATAATGCCGATGAGACCTGGTTAGTGTACTTCACCAAGGATAATGGGCCTCAGTCCTATTATACTTATGACCGCAAAAAGAAGAAAGGCACTTTTTTATTTGACCACATGCCGGAGCTGAACAAATACAAGTTAGCTCGTATGGAGCCGATTTCTTTTGTGGCGCGGGATGGATTGACCATTCACGGCTATATTACGTTCCCAATATGGAAGCAAAGAGAGAATCTGCCGATGGTACTGCTCGTTCATGGCGGTCCCTGGGCCCGGGATTATTGGCGTTATAACCCGAGGGCTCAGTGGTTTGCCAATCGTGGCTATGTCTGTCTTCAGGTCAATTTTCGTGGGTCATGGGGGTACGGCAAAGATTTCGTGAACGCCGGTGACAGGGAGTGGGGGGCGAAAATGCACGATGATTTAGTGGATGCGGTTAACTGGGCGGTGGAGCAGGGTTATGCCAATCCGGAAAAAGTTGCTATTTTTGGCGGTTCCTACGGAGGTTATGCTGCTTTGGTTGGTGCGACGTTTACGCCCGATGTTTTCTGCTGTGCGGTGGATGCTTGTGGTATCAGCAATCTGGTTACATGGATCAAATCTGTTCCACCTTACTGGTTAACGGGGTTGGCAATGATTCATAAGCGAATGGGCAATCCTGATACCGAAGAGGAGTTTTTGAAATCACGGTCGCCTTTGTTCAAAGTGGACCAGATCAAAATACCGATTCTGATTGGGCAAGGTGCCAACGACCCGCGAGTGAAACAAGCTGAGTCAGAGCAGATTGTAGAAGCGATGAAGAAAAAAGGGCTCGAGTACGAATACATACTCTTTGAGGATGAAGGGCACGGATTTGCCAAGCCTGAAAACCGTCTGAAGTTTTCTGCGGCCGCGGAGAAATTTCTTGCAAAGCATTTAGGCGGCCGTTATGAAGAGGCAGTTGAGGATTCCGATCGGTAATTTGTATAAGGACGAGAGTATGATAAGTATCAAATACTGTCAGGTATGAAATTATCGAAGAGAGTGAGGTGATAGTTATGGACAAACTTTATGAAGAATCGGAGACGGGCTGCTGCCCAAGATTTAATCCTGAGCCGTGGGATGAAAAAGAGATAAGCTTTCAGGAGAAATTGTTTGTTAAAGACCATGTCAGAAGTTTTCTGCACGTCCCGCTGAACTTCGGGAAGGTGATGGTGAAAAATATGGAAAGGATTCAGGAGGCGGGTGCCCTTGTGCCTTTACCCGTTATGCTTTCGGATGAAAAATCCATCTGGGGCGGTTATTCCTTTTTCTTCCTAGCTGACATCTATATTGCGGTGGCCAAAGAAGTTCCGGGAGCAGAGATGGCGAGAATATCAGGGACTTTTTTGACTAAAGTTTTTGAAGGGCCGTACAAGGATGTCAGGAAGTGGGTAAAAGAAATGAAGGCCTATGTCAAATCGAAGGCCAAGGAGATGAAAAAAATGTACTTTTTCTATACTACGTGCCCGAAGTGTGCTGAGTATTATGGTAAGAATTACACTGTTATATTAGCAAAGGTTTAAGTGTCTAACGGAATCTCGGATGTTACCTGAAACAAGGAGATTCTTCCCATTCGACTTCGCTCAGGGCAAACGCTTCGCTCAGAATGACAATAGGGAGTTTATTATGCCTTACATTTTAGCCGTAACGATACCTTATACAGCTATAACTATAGTTTTTATTGTCTTAGCTACAGGCGTTGGCGCTTTTATCAGAAGAAGAAGCAGGGACAAATGCCTGAAGGATTTTGGGCAGAATATGGTAACGCTGGAAGAGACATCGGGTAAGACAATCTGGGGTAAATTGAACGTGGAAAATACCGGGCTGGAGTTTGTTTATCCGACAAAGCACCGAGATGAAGAAGGGCACGATGAAACGAGCTATATTCTGTATAAAGACGAGTATCCTAATATTGCGGCCTTGATTCGCTACCACGATGAATTGAGCGAAAGTAATAAAAAAGAAAGGGAAAAAGAATTAAAAACGACCTATCATCCGACACTGCTGCGAAGGGTCAAAAGAAAGATACAAAACGTCTTCAAGACGGTGAGAGATTCGGTGATGGAGGTGGTAAATCTGTTAATCAGTCAGGCGAAGAAAGCCACTCCCGCCGGGGCGGTGCTGACTTCTCAAGATAAATATGTCTCGCGGATGAAGCAGGAATTGATGGGTTCGGTGGGGACTTCCTTCGAGCCATTATTAGAGAAGTATATTGGCAGCAAGGTTGTACTTGAGCTGATTAAAGGTGATAAGATATTTGAATATTGCGGCGTGCTAAAGGAGTATACAGCCGAGTTTATTGAAATTATGGACGTTAATTACAAAGTGAAAGAAGACCAATCGGCCAGGAAGGCGGACCTGGTTGTGCCTCGAAAACTTGGGGTGGTCCGACATCTCGGAGAATGATGTTCGTATTGCGTATGGCGTGAAAGTGTAAAGCGAAAAACGATAGTGTAAAATTCAAAACGAGATTGCTTCGTTCCGTCCAATCCGTCCAAGGGCCGGACTTTCAGCACTGCGTTCCTCGCAATGACGGAGAGCGGCAGGGGTGATTCTCACAAATCGCCCCTGCTGATTCGGCGAGAAGGGGATATTGTATTGGTGATTAAGCCGAGTTTTTATTCTCTCCGGCGTTGTTTTTAGCTGAAAGTTCGTTCTTCAAGTAGTATTTTCGATGTAACAGGCCGCGAATTATCCAG
>JAUVYZ010000098.1 GCA_030602845.1 Phycisphaerae bacterium
GCCAAAGCTGGCAAAAACATAATCCGAGAAATCAGTGAAATCTGTGGCTAATTTTCAATCAAATCTGCGGGTAGTTGGAACCAAAAATCGAAAAATCTAAAAAATTTTTATCTCCTTTTCTCACATCGAGTTACGAGAATTAGGAATCGAGAATCGACCACTATTTTCGACTCAAACGCGCATGTTCGCCCAATAGTAGAGAGACAGTACAATTTGAGATTTGAGATTTGAAATTTGATATTCACATCGCCAATGAACCATTTAACCATTTACAAGCATCGAGTATCCAGAATCCGCCATTGGGCGTCCTGTGGAGAGAATCCAACTTTAGTTCACTTTAGGCACTTTACCCGCCACACGTATGGCGGGTTTAGCTCACTCTTAACTAACGAGTATCAAGAATCCAGTTATATACTCTCGCCTGCAGGCCGAATCCACAATTTTGCCTTTTTCCTTTTAACTTTTTACTTTCTCAAACTGATCAATCAGTTTGAGTAAATTATGCAAAACGAACCCAATTTCCAAAAAAGTCAAATGAGCGTAAGTACTGTTTTAAGAATGGCTTATGAAAATAAATCCAATTGGACACTTGGTGAAAACAAACTCAATTCAAACCCAATTAAAGCCAATCAAACCCAATTTTTTTCTTACCCAAACCCCCCAAACTAACTATCCTAATGCCTCGGAATCTCATCCCATCCCGAATTTTCTCTTGCCCAAATCCCCCAGCGCGATACACAATACGCAATACGA
Source organism: Phycisphaerae bacterium (assembly GCA_030602845.1). Classification (GTDB taxonomy): domain Bacteria; phylum Planctomycetota; class Phycisphaerae; order Sedimentisphaerales; family Anaerobacaceae; genus JAUVYQ01. The sequence goes on from JAUVYZ010000098.1 coordinate 754, forward strand.
GATACGAGATACAAACCCAATCAAACCCAACCTGTAGTGAGCTTGTCGAACCTATTTCGAAACCCCGATGCGGAACTTTTTCCACCTTATTTTCTTACCTTTATCAGGGCGACCCAATCTTTATCGTTATCCCCCGGCGGATAGCCGATGCCGACCGGGCCGGGGCCGGCTATAACGGCGACGCTGCCTCTCTGCAGCGGGCCGCCGGTACGCGGATTGTACCAGCGTACGTCGAAGGTTGCGGAACTGCCCCCGACGTCGAGCTTCGTAGTGCCGCCCGAGGGCAGGTAGATAGCGTAGATTTGGCTGGGTTTGGCGAAACAATAATCACCCTTGACGGAGGTCAGCTCGTCATGGTGGTGCATTTCGGTGAAGGGCAGGTGTTGATGGAAAAACTCTAAGGCGTATCGGGTCAGGTCCCACATATGCTCTCGGCTGCGCCAATCCTCGCAGTTAAGGTCGTTGTGGGCGAATTTGTATCCGAAGTACCATTCGACGCCGGCGCCGCCGGCCATTAGATTGCCCCACAGGTGTTTCTTGCGGACTTCATCGTGTCGGTAGTCGTCCTTGTCGGGCTTGACGCCGGTGTGGGCAGGCCCGATTTCATCCAGGCAAACGAACCACTGACGGCCGGCCGAGCCCGAACGGTCAATCCACTTGACGGTTTCAGAATGGGTCTTATTCGTCTGCAGCGACGGCCCTTCAAAGTACTTATATCCCAATAGCGGGGTGTAAGCCTGGTCGTACTTGCCGGGGAAGGTATGCATAACGACGGGATGGTCGTAAGGGTCGAGGTCTTTAATATAGCGGCAGAACGCCTTTCGCTGGGGGGCGGTGTTGGTGTTTTCCTCGCCGAGATTCCAGACCAGCGCGAGGTGATGGGCAAAGCGAGCGATTAGTTCCCGGTAGTAAAGTTTGCGCTGGGGGCCAAGTTCTCCGCCGTCAAGGCCTTGGTCATTTTCCTGCTCCTGGGTAATGATATGGAGCATCAGGCCCAGTTTGTCCATGTGTGAGAAAACAATCTCCCACTGGTCGAGTTTGCTGCAGTCGAATCGCAATTTCTCTTTGGGTCCGGTCCATGGCCAGACATCCTTACCGTCGCCGCCGTCGATGTTGTACGGAAGAAAATAAACGCTGTTCATACCCTTGCCTGTCAGGTAATTCAAGGCGCCGATGATGCCCTTTCCTTTGCCGTTTTTCCAGGTCGGGTCGTCCGGCGCAAAATCCCGCACGTGTGGGGCGTAGCGATGCAGAAATTTCCCGCCCGCGGCTTCTCCCTTGCGTTTCAGCTCACCGGTGTCGAAGGTGCCGTCGAAGTCGGCATAGGCGAGGAAGTTTTCCGGGCTGTCGGCGCCGCCCTTGAGAAAATACTCGCCTGTCTCGGCGAATTGCAGATAGCGTTTACCGACGTATTTAAGCAGTCCCTTGGCCCGATGGTCTCGTCCGGTCTTGTCGGTTGGGCCAACAGTAAAGTTTCCTTTAGCGCCGTCGAAGGCGACGGGCTTGCCTGCTTTTGGGTTACTGTTGAGAGCAATGTCCGTCCCGGTTCGGAAAGAAGCAGTGTAAGACCATCGGCCTTGTTCATCGGGCACAAAGTGCACACGCCATTTGTTGCCCGACGTAGCACTGGTTTGGCCAGCTTTGCCGTCAGCGGCATAGTAGCCAGCAGCAACATATCGCTTTTTTCCCTTAGCGAACGTAACGTTCAGACGATAGTCGCGAAAGGGATTTGGGTTGCCCTTTTCGCTGGTGCGGGGGCCGTCAAAGGTGAGTGTTACCTTGTGCCACTTTTTCAGCTCACCCGAAACGATAGGCCCTTTGGTCGCACCGCAAACACCGCATGCTGCGACAAGAATGAAGCAAATTGCACATAACAAAACTAATTTACGATGGTTCATTTTCCGCTCCTTAAAGGTATAAGGGTCAATGTGAACTTATCTTATAAGTCGTAGTATAAGCATTTGCAATAGATTTTTGGTTATATTCATTTTGGAACGGCAGGCGCATAACAAAAACCGACCCCTGCTTGCCTGCCCTCGCTTTTCGCTGGCGGGGGTCGCCGGCAGGGGCCGGCCTCTGTTTGCTCCGTTAGAGACTTTTTCCGTCAGGTCTCTAACGGGTTTGAAGAAGTACCATTATGGCATATCAATTCTCGTTGATGGCTTTTCCTTTCGGCGTCTCTAACGCGCTTTGCGCGATGTTTACTGCACATCAAAGTAACCCTCTCCTCTTATTACTTCCTCATCACTTAATATCTGTACCTCTATGGCTCTTTGTTTCGCTTCCATAGCTCTTTGCCTTGCTTCCATAGCTCTTGCTCTTTGTTTCTCTAACATCGCTCTCTCTTCGGAAGACGGCTCTCTGCCTCCGCCCCCGGGCCGAACCACAGCTATCTCGGCACGTCCTCTTCTAATCTCGTCTCCCTTGGCCACTCCTTTTACGGGCCTCGGCCCACCAGGACCTGGAGCACTCGCCGCACTGATCGGTGCAAAGACTCTTTCTTTGCCGTCCCATTCAATCCTGACTTGTGCAGGTTCGATTGCCACAATCTTCGCGTCGCCTATCTTGTCACCGACTTTGTACCACTTATCTCCTATCAGCACCTCATCGCCCAATATACCCCGCACCTCCTTTACAGGGTGCTTCTTTGGCGGAGGCGGTGCAAACAAATTCTTTTTCTTCAATTCATCAGCAATTGCCTTCGATTCGGCAAGATATTTCTCCATATCGTTGGCATCCGGCTTATTTTGCGCAACGACTCTTTTAATCAAGGTCTCTGCCCTTGCCGAGACCACGAAAAAACCTGTCACCTTAATCAGAGTCAGAACTCCAAAAAGTGCTGAAATACCAAGCAGCACAGGGCAAACCAGTTCCTTCTTTTCTTTTATGTAATCAAGTTTCATTACACTTACTAAGTCACTTAGCAAGAAATGAATCCGTTAAATTCAGATTGACCTTTGAACTTTTCTCTCCTCCGAGTTTAGCCTGCGATGTCAAAATCTGGATGCGTTCGCGAAATTGGTTGAAATCCAATTCACCTTTGGAGAACGCGTCGATGTCCGACTTTTTCACACGAATGGTCAACACCAGTGACGATAACGAAGCGGATGTCGCCTTCAGTATTCTGGGTGTAACTACCATAGTCTTGCCGACCTCGTTGTTTTGGGTGATGCGTATTTCTGTAGTTACCACAGGTTGAGGCGTTCCTCTAACAACAAGAACTACCTGGTCCTGCGGTTTCAGGCTTCGGATATTGGCGGCATGTTTCAGCGTCTTAATGAGCTTTCTTTTCAGCTCGTCAACTTTCTCGGCGTCGTATTCTGGTAAGACAGATGTCCCGGCGCGCAAACTCTTCAAGACCTCCTCGAATCCTATATTGTCCGGCGAAGCAACTATTGTGGCGCGGGCCTCTTTTGACGCATATATTTCTTGTTTTGTCTCTTCCCAGACCGGGTCAACACCTTCTTCGATTTTCTCTATCTTCACCCCCCGTGGAGGCGACAGCGGAAAGTTGACCTTTATAAAAAATAGTGCCCCGTAACCCCCAACGTAGATGGCTTTTGTCGCCTTGTCGTCGCCCGAAATGAAATGCTTACCACGGTTGGATGCGAACAACCCACCGAGAACGATTGTCTCGCCCTCGCCCAACCGCAATGGGTAGTTGAGCTTTTTATCAAAGATGCGATTCATAATATTCATATCTTGCATTATCGCCGCAAGGTCTTCTGCTTTCATCTCCACAGTGGGCACCACCAGAACTCTCCCGCCGCCGCCGTGCTGCTGTGCGTTCGTGAGTTGAAAGGCCAAATCAAGCCTCAGTTTGTCCAAAAGCACAGCCTCTTTTTGCCTTTGCATAGTTTCTGCCTGCTTCGCTGCGGTCTCGGCCTCCATTATCGCGCTCTCCGCTTGCCTTTGCGCAGCCGCCAGTTCCTCTCTGGCTGCTTCGAACTCTTCTTCGCGAGAATTTTGAGCCGAGACCGAACCGACTATTGTTAAACTGAAAACGGTAAGCACGGTAATTGTAGGTATAACAGATTTCATTTTTTTCTCCTTTAAATACACAACCTGTAATTGGCCAATCAGTATGTAATAATCTGCACCCGTTTGCGGAATTCTGCATCATCGAGTTCCTTTTTCGAGAAGGCATCGATGTCCGACTTTTTCGCCCGAATGGTCAGAAACGTCGGTGAAGACGAGCCAGAGTCCGTCTTGCTCACTCTGGTTATAATTTTGCCGTCATTCAGAAGCTTGGCATTGGTTATTCTGGCGGCCGCAGCGGGTGCACTGCCTTTAACCACAACAGTCACCCACTCGTCACCTTTCAGACCTCGGATGTTTGCTGCGTGCTTCAGAGCTTTTGTCAGCGTTCTTTTCAGCTCTTCAACCTTCTCGGCGTTATATACTTGTACTTGACGTTGTTGCCGAATTAACTGACTTGTTGCCCACCATTGTCTCTCGTCCGTCGTCTCCTTTTTTGGCATAGTAATTTCTTGTTTTGTCTGTTCCCAGACTGTATCGACATCCTCTTCGACCTTCTTCTCATCCTCGACTTTTGGTGGAGGAGACAGCGGAAAATCGACGCTCGTCAAAAACATCGCTCCAAAGCCCCCAAGGTAGATGGCTTCCGTTACACGCTTGTCCCTCGGAGATAACACATAATCGTAATATTTAATATCGCTGGCTTTGTACCATTTACCGTTTATCAGTACCTTATCGCCCAATATCCCTGATACCTGACTTACAGTGACTTTCTTGTCAAAAATACGCGACATTACACTCAGGTCCTCCATTATCGCCGCAAACTCTTCTTCTTTCATCTCTGCGCTGGGAATCACCAGAACCACGCCGGCTCCGCTGGGCTGTTTCTTTGTTACCGATGACTTGTACGGTGTCGTGTATATGTAATTGTAAGCCCTTTTTACTGCTATATCTGCCTCCCCTGTCGTCTTCACCGCCACCACTCCAACCTCTTCATCTGCGATCAGAGCTGGTTCTTCCTCGGTGGCGTATTCAGCCAGGGCAAAACTTCCCATTGCCAGATTGAGCACAACAAGCACAATAATTCTTCGTATAAAAGTTTTCATTTTTTACTCCTTTCGTTCGTTTGAGCTGTTTGAATTTTCGGTTATTTTCGGAACTAAACTGCCGGGCTGGGTATAAACCAACAGTCGCGCCATATCCTGCCTGGTGCGCTCCAGCTCGTCTCCCGTGTAGACAGCCAGGGTTTCCAATCCATTTGTTAACTGCGTTTTATCCTGAAGTCGTTTTAATTCTATTTGGTGAAGGACCGCTGCAATCCGGAGCAGGTCTTCCGTCTTCGCGGCGTTAATGGACTCGATGAGCTCTTCCAGCAGCTGATTAGTCACCGCGCTGGAAGCGGCTACAGTCCGCACGGCAAACTCATTTAAGTCCCGGCGGTATTGCTCATTAAGCTCGTCTTTAAGCTTAACATAACTGCTCGCCATACCTAACTGCCAGTAGTGCTTCATCTCCTCAAGCACATCCTGGCGAATGGCCGCTTGAAGTTGCTCCACATCCGGCGGTCGAGGTGCTGAGAGCCGGCCTACGACGTACCCAACAACAATCAGCAGCATCGCCGCAACCGCAACTTTGGCGAAACCTTCTGTAGCCTTTATTCTTTCTACAAGCCGAATGTGCTTCCTGACACCCGCCGTCTCTGGTTCCCTGGAAGCTTCAGCCAGCTTCGCAAGCGTTGCATCTACGCAGCTCTCCGGCGGACCGGGCGGAACCGACGTCTCGCAAAGTGCTTCTGTTGCCTTGGTTACAATATCCTTTTGCTTTTTCATACTCATACCTCGTCTTTCTCTTTTAACTCTGACTCCATAAAGTCGCGCAGTTTCGTTCTCGCTCGGTGCAGCATTACACCAGCCGTGTTAGTTTTTATGCCAAGCTCTTTGGCAATCTGCCGATAGCTCATATCACTTAAATATCGCAGACAAAAAACCTCTGCCTCTTGCGGCGGCAGCCGGCCTAATGCTTCCCGTAGTCTTCCAGCTAGCTCCCGTGTCTGCACCTCTTGAAAAGGTCCGGGATTATTACTTGCCACAGCAGCCACATCCGCCGCACCCGTACTGAGCCGCGGCTGACGAGAGTGTTGGCGCAGCCGGTCTATCGCACGGGCCGTCGCCAGCCGAACCAGTAGCGCAGGAAAGCTCCGCACACGTTGACGGCGTGAGAATTCCAGGGCCGATACGAACGTCTCCTGGAAGCAGTCCGCCGCATCTGCTGCATTACCCACCAGTCGGTATGCGGTTTGCCATACGACCGGACCGTGGTTTTTGACAATTAGTTGCCAGTCGATTACTTGCAAGCAAATCTCCCGTTAAACACCCGCCGCGGCGGCCCCAAACAAAGTAAAAACTATTTGAAGCTCACTCAATATGATAGTCGATACACCGCTGTCTTTTATTACAAAAAAAGTACCGAAATTTTTACCTGTAAAGATTTGTACGGCACGAAATAACAACAATTGTTTTTAATGAGATACTTCCGGCTTGATAGGTAATACGTGTCGGGCCCCCATTTTGTTCTGCACCGATTAGGCTTGTCTCTGAGCC
>JAUVYZ010000093.1 GCA_030602845.1 Phycisphaerae bacterium
ATTGTACCGTTATTTAGGCGGGGCGGGCGCCAATATCCTCCCGGTGCCAATGATGAATATTCTAAACGGTGGAAAACACTCAGACAATAATGTGGACTTTCAGGAATTTATGATTATGCCGATAGGCGCCAGGGACTTCCCGCAGGCCCTGCAGATGGGGGTTGAAGTCTTTCATACGCTAAAGGCCGTGCTCGCCAAGAAAGGCTACGCCACAGCGGTTGGTGACGAAGGCGGTTTTGCTCCCATGCTCAAGACAAACGAAGAAGCGTTAGAAGTTATTATGGACGCTATCAAGAAAGCCGGCTATAAGCCCGGAAAGGACATAGCAATCGCTTTGGATCCTGCTGCAAGTGAAATGTTCGACAACAAGACCAAGGCCTACAAATTCTTCAAATCTGCTCCCAAGAAAAAGGTATCCAGCGATGCACTGATTGAACACTGGGTCCAATGGGTGGATAAATATCCTATCGTTTCGATCGAAGACGGACTGGCGGAAGATGACTGGACAGGCTGGACAAAATTGAACAAAAAACTCGGGCGTCAGGTCCAGTTAGTCGGCGATGATTTATTCGTAACGAATACCAAACGTCTTGCAAAAGGCATCAAGCTCGACTGTGCCAATTCGATATTGATAAAGCTCAATCAGATAGGGACGCTAACGGAGACATTTGAAGCAATCAATATGGCTCGCAGAGCCGGCTGGACGGCGGTCATAAGTCACAGAAGCGGCGAAACAGAAGATACCACAATCGCCGACCTGGCTGTTGCGACGGGCGTTGGCCAAATAAAGACCGGCTCGCTGTGCCGAACAGACAGGGTCTGCAAATATAATCAACTTCTTAGAATAAGTGAAGACCTTGGCGCCGCCGCACGATACGCCGGCAGTTTCGTCGTGCGTCGTGGGTGATGCGTCGTGCGAAAAGAAATACGCAATACGATATACGATATACGCAATACGAGAATGCGAAGGCAAAATATCCTGCGAATGTTTTTTTTTGTCGTTTTCTTTAGCATCGGCGGAGCAGCGCTGTTCGGCTCGATCATCTGTGGTGAAGTGCTTCAATACTATCATAACAGGCAACTGTTGAAAGCGAAGGAAGAATTATCAAATCGGCTGAAGTCCTTAAATGACGACTACGATGTACTGCTGCAAAATCTGGAAAAAGACCCCAATCTTCTTGAGCGCATCACCCCCCTTGTACTTGGCACAGAACGTAACGATGCGAACATCATTTATCCAAAAGCAACAGAGGAGCTGTTGGAGGCAGTCAAGAAGGCCTTAGGAGAAGATTCGAGCCAACAATCCACTGAGCCAGTGATACCTGATTGGCTTATCCGGTGCGGCGAACCAATCCGTCGAGTCATTTTATTTTTGGCGGGCGCCTTTTTGGTTCTTATTTCGTTTATATGGCTCGGCTCCGCCAAGTCCGCCCGTGCGGACCAGGAGGAACCATAGTTACTTGAACCTCAGCCTGCCGAGGCGGTGTTATTTAACTGGGCGAATGTGGGTCCCGGCTTCAGACGTGCCGGCGCTACATCTGGGCAGCTAAGGCCACCCTAAAGATTGCGCCGGTTGGCTTGGCAGTGATGATTTCCACAAAACCATTGTGTGCCTGGGCGAATTTTTTCACGAGGGCAAGGCCCAGGCCGGTTCCGGTGGTTTCTCGCGTAGCTTCTGCTCCGGAGCGATAGAATTCCTCGAAGATTTTTTTTCGCTGCCGATGAGGGACGCCGGGGCCATGGTCCTCAACCTCGATCAAGATGAATTGCTCGTCACTTCTGGTTCGTACCGTGATGGTCTTATCCTCGGCATCGCGTGCGTATTTGATTGCATTGTCCAGCAGGTTAACAACTATCTGTGTAACCGCATCACCGTCAAAAGCGGTTTGTGCAGGGTGTTCGAGGTCCATTTTTATCGAAAAGGCGCTCTGTGCTGCGTAGGGTGTCATCATTTCAACTACATCCGCAATGCATTCATTTATATCGCCCAGGCTGAAAGTATATTTTTTCCGGCCCCTTTGGATGCGCGAAAAGTCCAGCACGTTCTCTATCAGCCGGCTGAGTCTCTCGCTTTCTTGTCGCATGCTGCTGTAGTACTCGGCCAGTTTCTTCTTTGATTTGACCCAGTTCTTTTCGAGTATTTCCGAGTACATTCGTATTGAGGTCAAGGGTGTCCTGAGTTCGTGCGAGACTGCCGATATAAAATCATCTTTCTTCTGTGCGAGCTTTATTTGTGCCCTTGCATAGCGCCATAAGCTCACAAGTCCCAGTGTCACTGCCAGAAACACAATCACAACGATGCCGAAATACCAATTTCGCAGTCCGCTTATTTGTCTGCCGATCAAAACAGGATTGTCCTTAAAGTCCAATATCAAATTCCCAAAGCCAAAATCTAAAGTTGCCCTGTAAGCGACATCTTCACTTTCCTTTTCTGTTTGTGGCAATTCAAAGCTCATACCCTCGCGTACAAGCCGATTTGCGGACTCTTTTACCTCCTCGATTAACTTCTTTTCATTGAGCTGAAATCCCTGCCAAAAGTGTCTGTTCTCGATATGCACGTGTCTTACTAAGAACACTTGGCCATCAAATATCGATTGTTTGCTCCCCCCTCCGGGAACAATTAGGGGGACAAACGGCTCAATCCTCACCTGCACGGTATCGTCTATTTGCGGCTGGCCGGGCATTTGTGTTTGTTGCTGCCCGTTGCGCTGAAGTGACGAACCCTGTATTTGCACTGGGCCACCGGTATTAGCGGCCTCATTGGTCTGAAGGACAATACGGCGTTGCTTTATAACCTGAGCCTTACGGTCTACGTTATCCAAGCTCTCAATAGGATAATTTGCTCCAGCTTGGCTTTGAAATGCTTGACTTCTTCTTTGCTTCTTCTGGCTTTCGCCCTTGACCGACGCTACTTCTTCAACTTCTTTCAGCCGAGCACGTCGCAAATTAGCGGTTTTTCTGTTAGCGTTTATCTTAAATGAATTCCCCGTCAGGCCGCTCAGCATTGGCACCACGTTACTCCTGATGTTTATGGAATTGGACGCCGCTTTTGCATAGAGTTCACTTTTAGCAATCTGAGCATCAGCGTTCAATATGATGTAGTCGTTAGGCGTTAGAACACTTCCGTCCAGCTCGATTTGAAAGTGGCCGTATGCAAGGCCATGCTCGAGTTGACCGCTCAGCGGGGAAGTAAACACCGGTATTTCCTGCTGACCGGTCGTAATGTTATCATCGGCGTAATAGTACTGATATTCGGTGTAGCGCCGGTTCTCTTCTTCTCTTACGAAGTCGTCGAGTTTGCGTTTGACATCGCGAGAGATTTGTTCTGCTACCTCGGCAAGTTCAGCCATCCGCGCCAGTTTCAGGCCTTCCGCCCATTTTTCGGTAGCGTGGTATCCCAGCAGCGTCAGCCCGCAAAGGGCTACGGCGATTATTACCGTTAAAATAATAAGCCGCCTGTACATTTGCTTTACTTCATCCTGTGATAGTTAATTTTCATATTTATAGCCTGTACCACGCACGGTTTTGATAATTTGCGGGTCGGCTGAGTTTTTCTCGATTTTACTCCTCAACTTGGCGATATGCATATCCGTGGTCCTTGTGCCTAATTCAGTCATAGTCTCTTCCCAAACCTCTTTATAGAGTTCTTCTCTGCTGATGACACGGTTTGGATTAGCGGCGAAATACTGCAAGATTGCCGCTTCGCGTTTGGTAATTTCTATTTCCTTTTTTTTGTCTGCACCTGTGGTTGCGCAGGCACGGGTGCGTTTTATTTTCAACGCTGCAATATCAACATCCAAATCTGCAAACTTAAAGGTCTGCCCGACTGCTCGGGCCGGGTCTATCCGTCGCAGCACCGCTTTTATCCGTGCCAGCAGCTCCTCGAGCGAAAATGGCTTGGTGATATAGTCATCGGCTCCGATGTTCAGGCCCATTACTTTTTCTTTCTGCTGACCCTTGGCTGTCAGCATAATGATGGGAGTTTGCATACCGTCTCGACGCCATCTTGTACATAGTTGCTCGCCGCTGATTTTCGGCAGCATCAGGTCAAGCAAAATCAAATCAAAGCGCCTCTTGGCCACAGTTCGTTCAGCTTCAAGCCCATCCACGGCTTCGGTAACCTTAAAATCGTGGAACTCCAGAAAATCCGTCAGGGCTGTTCGGATTTTCTGCTCATCTTCAACTATTAGTATATGAGCTTTTTGTTCCATACCACACCTACTATATATTATAGACTAAATCGGAGCGGAAAGTTTGTAAATGTTTTGTAAAAAAGCTCACCTTTTATTTTACACCCATTTTACTCAACTCTCAACCGGCACTGTCGTATTATTGATTCAGCAGAGGCGACCTATTTTATGACTCTTATGGAAGGAGTTGAAGATGAAAGATTATTCACGATTCGATGGGAGTGGTTGAATACAGTTGTTAACTTTTTAACACGAAAGGAGATTATGAGATGAGTAGAATGAAAAAAACTGCATTAATTTTGGTGAGCGTTTTCGCTTTGTGCGTTTTGACGGGGCGCTTCGCTCGCGCAAACGGTGGGCCGTTTGTGCTGAAGTATCCAAACGGTGACCCGGCTGCAAAGGGCGTGCTTGCGCGTCTTGACCCCGGCTTGAAGCCCGCGCGGGAGACGCGCCTTCGGGTTATCAAGGAGGACCTGAAGGTGACATTTGGTAAGGACGGGACATCAAAGAGCAACGCTACGATGCCACCCCTTGTCCGTGTCTTGGCTGAGTACACGATTGAAAACCCCACCGGTAAAGAGGTCGAAGTGGACTTCGGCTTTCCCATCCTTCGCGGCGTGTACGTTAATCCACTTTCGATGTCGATGATGCCAAAGCCGGAGGTGCAAGTTCGGCTGGGGCAGAAAGTTGTCAAGTCCACCATCATCTCGAACTCAGCTATCTACGGAATTATCCGGCAGCGGGCGCGTGAAGTTATTGTAAGGGCGGTTGCTGGCGACGCTGTGCTGAAGGGGCTTGTTACCTCGGTCTGTAACACCAAGGGCGAAGCTCGCGAAGCTGCGCGCAAAGCTTTCCGCTCGTATCTTATAGATGGGATGAAGTGGAACGAGCGTGATGCTGTTCTGATGGTCGAGTACGCAAGCCTTGACTTTGGGAAAATCAGGGTCCAGCCCCTGGACCGAGGCCACACTGGCTGGTGGGTAGCAGACAAGGAGCTCAATAAACTTATGAATGAGAACCTTGGTCCGCTGTCAGCGATTGGAGAGCAAAAGGCTACGCAGTTTTTTGCCCAGCTTACTTCTCGCTTCGAGCCGAAAGTTGCTGCCGCTTATGAGGCTATCTTCACGTCTTGGGGAGGAGACGTCCGCGAGCGCTCTGTGGACCTCAAAACCGGCAAGGTCCGACCTCGCGAAGTCACGGTCGACCCCGAGGCGCTCAACAAAAAGCCCTCGCCTTTCACGGGCGCTTTCGACCCGACCATCTATGCACGTGTGGACTATCTTGATCCAAGGGCCAACATAACTGAATCAGAAAAGGCATCCTGCAAGGCGATTTTAAAAAACCTGCCGGTGATATTCACTTTCGCACCGATGAACATTCTGCATTATCATGTGAAGTTCCCTGCTGAATCGACCCAGACGCTGACAGTGAGTTACAGTCAGTATGCCTACTCGGATACGCGCTCGCCATCCAGTTACCAGCTTGCGTACGTTGTACATCCGGCTTCGTTGTGGAAGGATTTTGGTCCCATTAACCTTGAGGTTGCCGTGCCTGAGGGGGTCCGCTTCTGCGGATCGGTTGCGTGTGGTAATGGCGGAGTCGAGGAAAGGGCGGTTAGTCGGTATAACTCTCAGAAAGGGCGATTCGACATTTACCGAGCGGTACTCAAGCAAAAAAGTGGAGAGCTCTACCTCGCTGTAGATGCAGAGGCGTGGAAGAAGATTGGAAAACAGGTGGCTGTCAACAACTCAAACAACAGGGTGCCGCAGGTGGTTCAACAGGCAAAGCAGAAAGTGAGTCGTTAAGATGGTGGAGAAGATTAGCCGAAGGCAGTTTTTATGCGCCGCAGCGAGTACCGGAGCAGCTGCGGTGCTCGGAGGCGCGGGTGCCGTCCTCGGTGCATCAACAGGCAAAGCAGAAGTAGGGGCAGGTTCGCGTGCCTGCCCAGTCCTATGGACTCCTGACGGAGGGCAACTACACAGGGTTGCCCGTACAGTTTCTGCGTCTGAAGCCCTAAAGCGGCGCAAGCTCATTGTGATTCTTTTTGGCGGAGGTACCCGTTCGAGTGAATCGATAAGCGACCCCGCGCACCGCTACATCCCGAAACTTTGGAATGATATGGTTCCAAGAGGGACTCTCTTTACCAACATGCGTGTGGAGCATAAGGTAGTCCACCCCAACTGTGCTGGTTCGATTATGACCGGCCACTGGGAATGGGACGATATCGACTGGTCCAAGCCGGTTGCGCACCCAACCATCTTTGAGATATACCGCAAGGCCTGCCACGCTCCGGACACTGCCACATGGGCATTTGTCTACGCTTCAATCCTTGCCAAGACCGGGGAGAGTCTCGCATCGGGTTATGGAAGGTCTTATGCCGCGAACGTGGTTGAGCCGCCAACCATTCCGCGCGCAACGGCAGAGGAGATGGACCAGCGAATGCAACATGCGGCATCACTTGGCTCAGCCGATGCCGAAATCGAGGCGGCTCAAGCCTGTGCAAAACTTACACGCGCAACAAGCCGCATCTCGGTCGAGGGACTGCACTCAAAAAAGGCCCGCTCCTTCCTCGACACCGAGTATGGGAGATGGAAGACTGGGTCCGGCACCACAAGCCACGACGCGTTCCTGACCGATCGGGCCATCGCTTGTATGCGCACGTTCGCTCCGGATATGATGGCCGTAGACTTTGGTGAGATTGACTGTGCACACTACGGCTCGTGGTCGCGGTACGTTGAAGCGATCCGGCGCACCGATGAACTGACCTGGAGATTGTGGCAGGCAGCAGAAGCGGTCGAGCAATACAGGGGGCGGACGCTTTTGCTGATACTGCCTGACCATGGGCGTGAACTTGATGGACCTGGTCGCTGGGGCTTTATTCATCACAGCAACTTCTACACTAACGATGGTGCGGATGAGGGCTGCCGGCGAGTCTGGATGATTGCGCTTGGTCCTGGTATCATGGCCGGGCGGCGAATTGAGAGACCCGTGCCGATCACGGCGGTAGCGGCCACGGGACTTGAGTACTTAGGTCTTGAGGCATCGGCTGGTGCCGAGAGCTCGATCTGGAATCTTATTACGTAGGACTGGTGGAATAGTCAAAGAATTTAACGTGGAAATGGTGAGCTTAGAAAGGAGATTGTTCTAAAAAAAAGTTTTGCTTTTGTGCGTCAACCGGTTATAGTTGGTGATTGGTGATTATTTAACCAGTTACCATTTAACCAGTTACCTTTGACCAGGGTCGGCGAGGATAAAGATGTTAGGAAGGATTCCTAAGGTAGTTGTAATTGGCGGCACCTATGTCGATATGGCGGTGAGATGCGGCCAAATCCCGTCTCCCGGGCAGAGTGTTACCGGCTCTGCTCTTTCATACACAGTCACTGGCCCCGGGCCAAATCAGACTGTGGAAGTTGCTCTGTGTGGTTGC
>JAUVYZ010000162.1 GCA_030602845.1 Phycisphaerae bacterium
TTTGACATATTCACTGGTGGTTGTCTTCCATCGCCGGGCAAGGTTCGGGATAACCCCTTCAAAGCACAAACCGTATTTTCGCTCGTCAGCCGTGGTCGTGCCGTACATCAGAATCCTTTTTACCTCTGCCGGTATTCGCTCGAACGGTATCGATTTACTGATGCCCATATTCCTGCAGAACCTCTTAATCAGCCGGTTATAGAAAATATTCATTCTTTTGCCCCCCTTGCGCCAGGCATCGATAGCGCCGTTTTCCAGCGAGATACTCTTGTCCTGGACAATCAGGTCAGGGTCAAATTCCAGAATTGTCCCCAGACCATCGCAGCTTTTGCAGGCACCATACGGGCTGTTAAAGCTAAAAAGCCGGGGCGATAACTCCTCAAGCGATGCTTGGGGGTGCTTAGGACAGGCAAACTTCTCACTGTATATAACCTCCGACCAGCCGCCGTCTCGGCCATCCTTCCTATCATCACCTGGCTCCTGCACCAGGACCAAAAGCACTCCATCGGCCAACTTCAGCGCCGTCTCCACCGAATCAGCTAACCGAACTCGAACCGAATCCTTGATTATCAACCTATCTACAACCGCTGCAATATCGTGCTTTTTGTTCTTGTTCAAAGCCGGGATCCGCCCGCTGGCGGACACATCATAGATACCCCCGTCAACCCGCACACGCACAAAGCCTTCGCGTTGTATGCCGGCAAAGATGTCTTTGTGCGCGCCTTTTTTGCCGCGAACCAGCGGGGCACAAATGGCTATCTTCGTGCCCTCCGACCAGGCAAGTATTGACTCTACTATCTGCGAAGAGTGCTGGCTCGTAATCTCTTTGCCGCACACCCAGCAGTGCGGCTGACCCACACGGGCAAAAAGCAACCTGAAATAATCGTAGATTTCAGTGGTGGTAGCCACCGTCGAGCGCGGATTGCGCGAGCCGCCTCGCTGCTCAATCGCAATAGTAGGCGGCAGACCTGTGATGTCGGCCACCGCCGGCTTTTGCATCTGTTCAAGGAACTGGCGGGCATAAGTACTGAGCGACTCGACATATTTTCTTCGCCCCTCGGCATAAATGGTATCGAAGGCAAGTGAGCTTTTGCCCGAGCCGCTTATGCCGGTAATGACCACAAGTTTATCACGCGGAATGCTCAAGCTGATGTTCTTAAGATTGTGTTCCGCCGCACCTGTAATCCTAATCGCTTTTTCCGTTCGCTGCGCCATATTACTTTCTCGCCGGTATAGCTAATGCTTCCGCGAAAAATCGACAATCACCCAAACTAAATATTGTAACAAAACACCACAAGAAGGTAAAATGTTTTCATTTGGCAATTTGTCATTCCTGCGCAAGCAGGAATCCATAAAAAATATGCAGACAAAGGATTTACATAGCTGGGATTTGTCTTATTCACAGGCAATAGCTCTGCAGAAAAGCGTCGCCTGCAAGGTGCAATTTACGCCGCTAAAGAAACTGCCAAAACTAATAGCCGGTATCGACTGCGCCTTTAGCAAAGACGGCAAAAAAATCATTGCTGCCGTCGTAGTGCTAAAGCTGCCGGATTTCGTCCCCGCAGAAACAACAACTGCTTTACGAAAAGTTACCTTTCCTTACATACCCGGCCTGCTTTCTTTTCGCGAAGCTCCGGTCTGTATCGCCGCCGTAGAGAAACTCAAAACTGGGCCTGATATATTCATCATCGACGGCCAGGGTATCGCCCATCCTCGCCGACTCGGTCTGGCGGCACATCTGGGCCTGTTTTTCAATAAGCCAACCATCGGCTGCGCAAAAAGCAGACTAACCGGTTATTTTGAAGACCCGCCGCTTGAAAAAGGTGCATATACTCTATTGAAAGACAAAAAAAGCGTGAACCAGAATACGCAATACGCAATACGAGACTATCGGTGCAGTAGTTAGAACACGCACCAATGTGAAGCCGGTTTTTGTCTCGGTGGGTAACAAGTGCCTGCTAAAAGATGCGATTAAAATCACCCTCGGCTGCACAACTAAATATCGGCTGCCCGAACCTACCCGCCTTGCCCATCAACTGGTCAGCAAATTAAGGCTAAAAGCTTAACCAAAATTGGTGATTGGTGATTGGTAACTTTTGAGCGGCAACCATTTAACCACTCACTATTTTGCCCCTCTGATTAGTGTGAAAAGGCATAGTCTCTAAGGACGCGCAGATTTTCGGGCGGGGTGTCACGAACAACTTCACAACCGGCCCCAACGATAAAATTGCTGCCGGCCTGATGATGACACTCTTCCATCGCCTGATATATTTGCTTTTCCGTGCCGTTTCGCAGGACCGACACAGGGTCAATATTGCCCAGCAGTACCTGATCCGGCCCCATTTTTTCCCGCGCCTCTGAAACCGGGGTAAGATAATCCAGGTCGACAATTTCACAGCCAAGACGTCCCATACCCGCCAGAATCGCTCGGGTGTCGCCGCAGATGTGAAGCCGAACAGCAGCCCCAAGCGAACCAACGCCGTCTATCAATTTCTTTTCATAGGGCCAGACAAATTCTTCATATAGTTGAGGCCCAATAAGAGAGGCAGCAGCATCCCCAATGCCCATCACGTCAACACCAGCTTCAATTTGATACCTGGCGAAGTTCAATTCCATTTCAATTACAAATTCGAACAAATCACGGACGAACACAGGGTCTTCATAGAAATCCATCATTATGGTACTGATGCCGCGAAGGTCGGCGCCTTCGGCACAAGGGCCTTCAATCCAGCCTTCGATAACTTTATCGTCACCTACTTTATCCTTAAAAAGCGCAGCCGCTTTGACCCTGTCGTGCATTCGCCCGCCGCCAAGGACGGCAGGCATTTTCAGGTCAGCAAGTTTGGTTTTATCAGCCAGCAATGCGTTTTGATTATCTATGGCCGGCGGAGAATCTTTTGTATAGATGATTGAGGCCCCGCAATCTGCCGCCTCACGGGTAGGATCGGATATACAGGATACATGGTCGATATCAAATTCTTCAGCTACTTTTAATTGTCCCTCGACCAAAATCCTATGGCCCATCACATAGTCATAGTACTCTTTGCCGATGCGGTCACAGGCAAACTGCATCGTGATGGGCATAAGAGGCAAATGGTCTACTTGTCCACCTTTGAGGAGTGTAAAAGTGCGTTCTCGGCCGGTTATACGCTTCTCGTTCATAACCTTAGGACCGGTTCCCTCCCGCATATTATCTCACCATAGGCGCAGCAGGCAAAGTATTGGTCCAAATGAAGGCGGCCGGGTTTGAACCTCCGCCATTTTCAACCCTACTTACCTGAAACAACCTTAGCTGATTTTATTACCACCGGCTCAACGGGAACATCGCGCATACCCATCCGAGTTGTCGTCCTCACAGCTGCGATTTTATCTACCGTCTCCATACCTTCGATAACTTTGCCAAATACCGCGTACCCGGGGTTGCGATTCTCAACATAATTTAGAGAGTCATTGTTTTTATGATTGATGAAAAATTGGCTGGTAGCGCTGTCAGGGTCAGCAGTCCGAGCCATTGCGATGGTGCCTCGATCGTTTTTCAATCCATTGCCAGCTTCGTTGACAATCGGCGCATGCATTTCTTTTTTTACCATCTCCACTGTGAACCCGCCCCCCTGTATCATAAAGTTTGGTATAACCCTGTGAAATATAGTCCCGTCGTAAAAACCCTCTTCCACATACCGAAGAAAATTCTTTACCGTAACCGGTGCCGCCTCTCCATTAAGCTCAATAACTATGTCCCCCATATTCATTTCCAATTTTACCTTCATCGGCCCAATATCCATGTCCTTCGGCTCCTCACTTGCCTTTTTACTGCAGCTGGCCATCAAAGCCACAGCCATTAATAATGTGCTAAACCAAAACTTGCGAATCATACGATACTCCTCCCAAAACCACAATTCTTATAAATACGGCGTTTCGCTCTTTTCTATACACTATGTGCTGTACGCTATTTTCTCCTTCCACTTGTGTTTTTTGACTGAGGCCAGAATTTTCTGGGCACATTGCAGTGCGGCCAGGCCCTCTTCGGCACTGACCTCAGGCGTAAGCTCTCTATCCACAACGGCCCGCAGAAAAGCCTCCTGCTGCAGCCGCACCGGCTCCTTATCATCTATGTCAAGCTGCTCGACGTGCAATAAATCCGGCCAGTTCACTGTCGTCAGGTCAAAACCCCCGGCGTCTTTGTGCTCTTGTATCCACTTGACAACGTTAACATTTGGGTCAGCTTTAATGATAATGCCGCTTTTTTTGAGATAATCCACACTCAAATACGCCTGCCGACTGAACACCCTCACCCTTCTTTGAGTTTTCAGAGCCAGTCTCGAAGCGGTAATATTCGCAATACAGCCGTTCTCAAAAACAATCCTCGCATTGCAGATATCTTCGTTCTCATCAATGACATTAACGCCAACGGCATCTACTTTCTTAACCTTGCTTGCCGCCAAAGACAGAATAATATCTATATCATGTATCATCACATCCAGCACAACCCCTATGTCGGTCGAGCGGAACGGATATGGACTGACGCGGTTGGCCTCGATAAACTTCGGTTCGATATCGAGCCGCTTCATCGCCTGCACAACCGGATTGCAGCGCTCGGAGTGACCTACCGCCACAACGCTGTTATTTTTTCTCGCAAGGGACACAATCTTCCTGCCCTCTCTGACATTGGCCGCCAGCGGCTTTTCAATCAGCACCGCAATCTTGTTTTTGATAAATATTTTCGCCAACTTCAGGTGTGTCACAGTCGGAGTCGCTATCGTTACCGCATCAACCCCGTTAAAAGTCTCTACCAAAGACCTGCCCGTCCCCTTTATCCACGAACTTTTAACGGGGTCAACCTTGTCCAGGACGTCCGCACAATCGGTAAAGGCGCAACATCCATATTGATTGGCCAGGCGTTCTGCTTTGTCGGCGTCTATATCAACGACGGCAACCAAATCGCTCTGCGGAAGCTGGTCATAGACCTTCGCGTGTATCGCCCCCATTTTGCCCGCACCTACGACAGCAGTACGTATCTTATCCATTTTAGATTTTAGTCCTCAGTTGTTAGTTATAACGCAAAACTAATCCCGTCTAAACGTCTCGAGATATCTGCCAAACTGATGCTCGCTGCTTCTGGTTATCGCATCAATCATATCCTGAACATTTTCATCGAGCCCGTCCTCCTGGGCCAGGGCCTTTGCATTCTCCAGCAGTGTGCCCTCCTGGCGGTAGAGCTTCTTGTACGCCTCGATTATTTGCTGCTGCTGCTGCTCACTGAAACCTGCTCGCACCAGGCCCCGCTTATTAACGCCCCGAGCCATCGACGGATTATGACCGCTGACAACCATAAATGGCACAACATCGTGATTAATCCCGGCAAGGCCCGCTGCGAAGCTCCATTTGCCAATTGTAACAAAC
>JAUVYZ010000025.1 GCA_030602845.1 Phycisphaerae bacterium
TCAACATCGCCGGCTAATTCATCAAAAGTCAAATGACAATGGGTATCAATCAGTTGCATTATGGCACAAAAGCGTTTTTGTAATGTTTTATTGTTGGTTGGCCGGTTTGGCCAAGCACTATCGTAACGACGTCAAAACGAAACGGGCGGTCCTCTATGTTGTGGGTTGCGAGAAAATAACGGGCGGTCCTGAACAATCTGACTTTTTTGGCGGGCGTGATGACGGATTCAGCCGGTGTGAGGTTTTCACCGGCCCTCGCTTTTACCTCGACAAAGACGATAGAGCCGTCGCTATCAACCATAACCAAATCGATTTCGCCGGTTTTGCAGGAGAAGTTGCGGGCGAGGGTTTTTAGGCCTTTGCTTTTTAGGTACTTCTCGCAGCGTTTTTCGCCCCATCGGCCGAGCAGTTTCGCATCGGCCAACAGCTTGCGTCTGTTCAGCAGCAAATTTCGTATTACGTATCTCGTATTTCGTATCTCGTTATTTCGAACCGGTGTGGTCGCTGTGGCGGTGAGCCAGACGGACGGCCTTGCCGGTTCGCTGGCGGAGGTAATACAGTTTTGCACGCCTTGTTTTGCCGCTTCGAATCGGCTTGATATCGACAACATTGGGCGAATGAAGCGGGAAAATCCGTTCCACGCCCTCGTTATCCACGATTCGCCGCACTGTGAAGGTCTCGTTAATCCCCCGCCCCCGGCGGGCAATTACCGTGCCGGTAAATACCTGTGTACGCACTTTGTCGCCTTCCCTGATGCTGCAACGGACATCTACCATATCGCCTATTTCGAAGTGCGGTATTTTTTTCCGCAGACTTTTGCTTTCAACAGCATCCAACATTTCTGTCTTCGTCCCGGTAGAAATTTTCTCTTTTTGTACCATATTATTCCCTTATTCCCCGTCATAGAACTCGCCTGTTAGAAGCGAACCTAACGATTTTGGTTCCCGCGAAGCGGGGTCCCTCTAACAGGGTTCCCTGTTTATCTGCTAATTTCGTATCTATCTTGACGATTCACGAGATAGGCAGTTTATCTGTTTTTGTCTAAAAAACAAGTATGTTTTTCAAAATTTACGGTTTTTACCCCGCTTAGTTTTTTCAGCGTAACGCTGATTGCTGAACACATACGTCAATCATTTCCTGCCTCTTTTGCCCTTTATCTTTCTATCCCAGGGCTGAGGCGGCGTCTTGTCATACTTCGGGGCAGCGTCCCTGCCGGGAAAGGATTGCACGACCGCCTCGAGTTTTTTGCGTGCAGCGACAACCCCGGGGTTCGTGCTTTCCATCAGGTTATTCGTCTCTGCCGGGTCGGCGAGTAAGTCGAACAACCTCGCGCTCCCGCCATCCAGGACCCAAAGTTTGTACCGCTTGTTACGCACGACCCGGTCGGCAAATTGCTTAACGCCCGCAACGCGACCTTCGGCAAGTTTCGCGGCGCCAAACCCCATAGCCATAATCCACTGGCGGGAACAATCTTCCTCCTTACCGAGAATCAGTTTTGCGATGGAGCGGCCGTCAATAGCAACACCTTCGGGCAGTTTGGCTCCGCCCAGCTCTGCGAATGTGGGCAGCATATCGGTGAAGTCGGTCAGCGCATCGGTTACAACACCAGCGGGGACAAGGCCAGGGCAGCTTACGATAAATGGCGCCCTGACACCGGGTTCACCCAGTGTGGCTTTACCGCCTTTAACCTTTCGGCCGTTCATACGGGCGGTCATTTTCTTGGCTGTGCCGTTGTCGGTTGTGAAGAACACGATAGTATTGTCGCGGAGCTTCAGGTCATCGAGCGCCTTGACTAATCGGCCTACAGCGTGGTCGGTATAACGAACCATAGCTTTGTGCCGCTCTACTTTGTCTTCGACATCGGGGTCGAGCGGGGTGTTGGTCAATGGCCCGTGGGTCAGTGCCATAGGGAAGTACAACATCATCGGTTTGTCTTTGTGCCGGTTCATAAAATCGATTAGAAAATCCACAAAGACGTCGGTGCCGAACCTGCCCTTGTAGGTTTTGCTGACGCCGGCGGTGTAGATATACGGGTCCCAGTAGCGTTTTGCGCTTGGAGGATTTTGGGATTCAAAACCGGTCCACATACAGTACTCGTCGAAGCCGTGTTTTTCCATAGCGTCGGGCTGGACCCTAAAGTCATTAATCTGCCACTTGCCGGCTGCAGCGGTGGCGTAGCCGACGGTCTTGAGCACACGCGCAAAAGTGATATTGTATTTGGAATCAAAATGGCAGCCAGCTCCCCATCGCGGCACGTCCCAGTGGTTGACCCAGCCGTGCCGGAATGGGTACTGCCCCGTCAACAGCGTCGCGCGGGTAGGCGTGCACTGGGGCATCGAATAGGCGTTGGAAAACTGCATCCCCTCTTTGGCCAGCCTGTCGAGGTTGGGCGTTTTCATTTCCTCTCCGCCGTAGCAACTGAGCCATTCGGGGCCGAGGTCATCGACCATAATAAAGATGATGTTCGGCCACCTTGCTGGGTGTCGGCCTTTGCTAAACTGACTGTTACAGCCACTAAAAGACGTCACCGCTGCCGCAGCGCTGCTGGCTGCGAGGGTAAGAAATTTACGTCTGTTTAGGTTCTTCACGTTCTTATCCTTTCAGTTCTTTCGAAGAGTTTCATTGCTGGTCTGCTACCGGCGGGTCGTGTACCAGCAGGGAATCGAGTTTGTCGGCGGGCTGGCTGCCAAGCACGGGGACAGCGCCACGCTGTATATCTTCTCCATCCCAATAAGTATAGATATTATCGTCATTGACGCCGCAGAAAGAACGCTTTTCAAGGGCAGCGTGGCTGTCCACATACAATACGTTTTGGCCATCACCTTTGTGAGCAAAGGCGTTTCCGGCTTTCTGCTGCTCTATGTCGCCATCCCATCTAAAGAGTGAAAAGTCTCTGGCTTTTACAGCGTGGGTGGGTATCCAGGGATTTCGGTCAGCGGCTATTGCCATACCGGGTTGGCTTGATTTGGTCAGAGCGTACGGGCCATAAGGCATATGATAGGAGTAGCTGCAATGCTTTGAAGGATTCGGGCCAAAGTCCCAGAGGTCGATAAGGTCTTTGTCGCGTACGCCGTATTCAGCAGGCTTGAACTCCGTGGTTCCGGAATCATACTTGCAGACAAACTGCTTCGGCCCCACTTCGGTATACTTGACCAAGAGATAGAAGCTGGATGAAATGCTTGCGTGGCCGCCCGTGCCATCCGGCTGTAGATTGAAGGCAGTAAATCGATCGTCGGCCAGCCAGTTGTTTATCTTTGGCCACCAAGTACTGTTTTTTCCACCTGCGCGTGGGAATTCGTCGTCATAATCGTCGGCGTAGATGAGCATTGCCTTGCCGAGACCGGACAGGTTCATGCCGCAGACAACTCGAAAGGCGATCTGCCTGACCCTGAGCAGAGCCGGCAGCAAGATACCCATCATAAAGAATACAACCACGGGGACCACCATTCCTACTATAGCAAAGCCTCTGCCGGCTAATCTGCCGCCGCTTTTTTCGATTTTGACAATGCTGATAATACCGAGGATGACGGCTGGTATTGCTGTAATGCCGCAAGTGAAAAGGCTCAGAATACCGAGTATCAGTGATGCAATGGCCAGCCGACTGGTTTTGACAATCGGGCGTTCGGCAGTTACGGGAGCTTGCGTTAATAACGCACTGCAGGATTGACAGATTTGAGCATCGTCCGGGTTTTCTTTACCACATCTTGGACAGCGCATTTGTATTCTCCTATTTTGTCATTTATAAGGTTTCATTCCTTATCTGCTGCCGGCGGGTCGTGAACGAGCAGTGAATCTGCTTTGGTCAGCGGGACAGCACCACCATCCGTAGGTGGACTGCCTAACTGTCTATCACCGCCTCTTGGATCTGTCCAGGCGGTATAAATGTTATCATCCATAACGCCGCAGAAAGGGAACTTTTCAAAGGATACATGGCTGTCAAGAAACAATACGTTCTGTCCCTCGCCCTTGTAGGTAATGGCGTTTCCGGCTTTCTGCTGCTGGGTGTTGCCATCCCATTTGAAAAGTGAAAAGTCTCTGGCTTTTGCAGCAGGAGTGTCTATCCAGGGATTCCGGTCGGCTGCTATTGCCATACCGGGTTGGCTTGATGCGACGTTCAGAGCAAAGGGGCTGTTGTAAGCTGCATGATAGGAGTAGCTGCAATGCTTTGAAGGATTCGGGCCAAAGTCCCAGAGGTCGATAAGATCTTTGTCGCGTACGCCGTATTCAGCAGGCTTGAACTCCGTGGTTCCGGAATCATACTTGCAGACAAACTGCTTCGGCCCCACCTCGACATACTTGACCAAGAGATAGAGGCTGGAGGAAACAGTTACCTGGCCGGGTGGGCGGCCGTAAGCTTGAAGTCGGGTTGGGCCTTTCCAGCCCGGCAGACCAGCGACCCAGGTGGACCCTGGATAACCTGCCTGCGGCAATTCATCCTCGTAATCGTTGGCGTAGATGAGCATTGCCTTTCCGATGCCTAACAGATTCGTGCCGCAGACCACGCGAGGTGCGATCTGCCTGGGCCTGTTCATAGCCGGTATGATGAGCCCTATTATTAGCAAGAAGACGACCATCGGAACCACTATTCCTACGACAGCAAAGCCCTTGCCGATTACTCTACCGCCACTTTTTCCGATTTGGACAAGAGCGATAATACCGAGGATGACAGCCGGTATCGCTGTAATGCCGCAAGTGAAAAGGCTCAGAATTCCAAGTACCAGTGCTGCAATGGCCAGACCACTCGTTTTGACAATCGGGCGTTCGGCAGTTACGGGAGCTTGCGTTAATAACGCACTGCAGGATTGACAGATTTGAGCATCGTCCGGGTTTTCTTTACCACATTTTAGACAGAGCATTTGTATTCTCCTATTTTGTCATTTATAAGGTTTCATTCCTTATCTGCTGCCGGCGGGTCGTGTACGAGTAATGAGTCGAGTCTGTCGGTGGGCTGGCTGCCAAGCACAGGGACAGCGCCACGCTGTATATCTTCTCCATCCCAATAAGTGTAGATATTATCGTCATTGACGCCGCAGAAAGGACGCTTTTCAAAAGCTACGTGGCTGTCTATAAATAGTACGTTTTGGCCTTCCCCTTTGTGAGTGACGGCGTTTCCGGCTTTCTGCTGCTGGGTGTTGCCGTTCCATTTGAAAAGTGAAAAGTCTTTGGCTTTTACAGTAGGAGTGTCTATCCAGGGATTCCGGTCGGCGGCTATTGCCATACCAGGGTGGCTCGACGCAACGGTCAGGGCGTAAGGGCCGTAAGGCATATGATAGGAGTAGCTGCAATGCTTCGAAGGCTCGGGGCCGAAGTCCCAGAGGTCGATAAGGTCTTTGTCGCGTACGCCGTATTCAGTGGGCTTGAACTCCTTAGTTCCGGAATCACCCGGGCAGACAAACTGCTTCGGCCATATTTCGGTATACTTGACCAAGAGATAGAAGCTGGATGAAATGCTTGCGTGGCCGCCGCTGCCGTCAGTTTTGTTTATGCCGAAGGCGTCCCATCGACCGGCCTGCCAGTTGTTTATCTTTGGCCGCCAGGTGCTGCTCTCTCCACCTGCCCGCGGCAATGGGTCATCCCAGTCGCTGCTATACATGAGGCTTGCCTTGCCGATTCGGGACAGGTTTGTTTGGCACGTCATTCGAAAGGCCCGTTGTCTCAGTTTCGTTAAAACGAGTATGAAAACGCCCACCAGCAGCACTATGGTCGCAATCAAGACCAACAGTTCAACTAATGTAAAGCCCTTTCTCTTCATTTTTTGTTACTCGCCTTTGGCTATCTGGAGCAAGTCATTACATCGTACTCGCAAGGATTTTAATGTCTGCTTGTATTTTTCGTCTTTTGCCAGGTTCACCGTTTCCAGCGGGTCGTTTTTCAGGTCGTAAAGCTCTTCGTAGTCAAAATCAATATAGCGGGCGTATTTCCATCGCTGTGTGCGGAGGGCTTCAGTGCGGGCGATGGTTTTGTGCTTAAATGGATGCTCGTAGAAGAAGTCGGTTCGCCACTTCGGCTTTTGGCCGGTCAGCAAGGAGACGAGACTTCGGCCCTGCATCTGCTTCGGCACGGCCAGTCCGGCCAACTCCAGAATCGTCGGCGCGATATCCACGTTAAGTGCCATCTGCTCGCAACTGACACCACGTCTGCTCCCTGATGCTCTTGGGTCAAAGACAATCAAGGGCACGCGGATTGATTCTTCGTGTGGGAACCATTTTCCTGCAAGTCCGTACTCGCCGAGATAAAAGCCGTTGTCTCCCGTGAACATTATGATTGTGTTATCGTCGAAGTTGAGCCGCTTAAGCTCATCCCGGATTTTTCCAATAACGACATCAACGCCGGTAATCAGACGGTAATAGCTTTTGACGGACTCCTGAAACTTTGCCGGCGTCGAGAAGCGTATCTGCCAACGCCTGCGGGCCTCGGAAGTCTGCAGAAACTCCGGCAGAGCTTCAAAGTAGCGTGGGTCGGCGGTTTTGGGAGAAGGGATAGCAACATCCTTGTATAGATTTTTATAGGCGCGGTCGTAAATAAACTGGCGCGGGTCTCCATCCTGAACGTGAGGCGCCTTGAAACTTACCGAGAGGCAAAAGGGCTTATCCTTTGAGCAGCCGCGCAGAAATTCAATCGACTGCTCGCCCATAATCTGCGTCAAATGTTTATAATTGCCGTCCTTATCTTTATGCTCATATCTGCCCTGCCCGGGAAAACCACGCCAATAATCATATTCGTCAACCGGCAAATCTCTTTTCGGTCCAACTCCATACTTTCCAATAAAGCCGACCTGATACCCAGCTTTGCGCAGAAGCATCGGATAAGTCTGTGCCAGGGCAGCTTCAGAAAAATGTGTTCCAAAGTTGTTGATTTTATGCCGGCGTGTCCATTGGCCTGCAAAAATGCTGGCGCGGCTGGAGGCACATATCGAGGTGGTAACAAAGGCGTTTTTAAACAACACACCGTTGTTTGCCATATCATCCATATTCGGTGTATAGATAATCGGATTGCCGGCACAGCCCATAGCATCGGCGCGCTGGTCATCGGTTAGTAAAAAAATAATGTTCGGCCGCCCTGCTGCGGCCCTGCGTCCGGAAAGTTGGCTGTTACAGCCGGTTAGTGGTATAGCTGCGGTTGCAGCACTTCCTGCTACGAGTTTTACAAATTCGCGTCGATTTAAGTTCTCCATTTTTTCCCCTTTATGCTTTGTCATTGTCTTTCAGCAAATCCGGACGCCATTTCTTTGTTCGCGCCAAGATGATCGTAGTGGTGGCACTTACTTCTCTGTAATAATCTTCTCTCCAACGACCATTTTTGGCTTTTTTGTAAGGTCAAAAGGGTCGAAGATATATACGAGGTCATCACCTTTGCCGTTCTCATTAATGCGGTTTGGACCGGCACTGATAAAAGTATATTCTTCAGGCGTTTTTGTAACAAGGCTCACAGGCGTGCCCCAGTAATCAATAATTGCACCGGTATTAGGGTCGAACCACTTGCTCATAGAAGTTTCGTGCCCGAAAACACGCAGATGACTCTTTACATACTTGGATAAAGACTTCATCTCTTTCGGAGGTGGTTCATTTGTGTCGTCCACAAGACACTGCATGCCTAACGCCAGATGCCTGAACCTGTTAAGCGTACAAACTGTTCGGGACCACCGGCCGTATTCGATATGGCGGTGCTCTGTCCATATTCTATTCAGCCAAACTCCCGCGACGAAAATAAGAGCAGCAAATATAATCAGCAAAACTAACTTGCGGCTAAGTTTCATTCTATATTCTCCTGCTTAAAGACGGAAGATAGGGCGTCTTTTAAGCTGAGGCCGATTATATTCACGAGATGAACAGTTTTGCAAGTGAACTTGTCATTTCTTTTTTGCTGATTTTACGGGCCAATTTGGCGATTCGGTGCGGGCGGTCGCCAGATACTTCTCAATCCTGGCAATCACCTTGGGGTGCTGGTCGGCGATGTTGTGTTTTTCTGCCAAGTCTTTGGCCAGGTCGTAAAGCTCCAGCGGCTGGCCCGGAGCCGGACGCACCGCCTTGTAATTGCGCCAGCGCACCGCCTGCTGAAAGTTGCGCTCGAAAAATTCCCAGTACAGGAAGCGGTCATCAGTGATTTGTTTCTTGCCGAGCAGCGTGGGCAAAACGCTGATGCCGTCGATATCCGGCGGGGTTTTTGCGCCGACAAGGTCAGTCAGCGTCGGCAGGACGTCTGCAAAGTACCAAACGGCGATGGCGTTTAGCTTGCCGGCTGGGACCTTACCGGGCCAGCGGACGACCATGGGCGTGCGGATGCCGCCTTCGTACATGTCGCGCTTGCGGCCGCGGAGTAGGCCGGAGCTGTCGAAGATCCCTTCCCAGCGTTGGGCCGCGCCGTTGTCTGAGCAGAAGAACACCATCGTCTTATCGTCGATATTGAGTTTTTTCAACAGGGTCATGATGCGGCCTATGTCTCGATCCATGCGTGTAATCATAGCGGCGTGGACTTTCGCGTCCTGTGGCCAGGATTTGTCCGTATATGGTTCGGTGCTCGGTATCTCGTACTTTGCGTGCGGGATGGTGTAGGGCAGATAGAGAAAGAATGGGTCGGCTTTGCGGCCGCGGATAAAATCCAGGGCGAAGTCGGTGACGAGGTCATGCGAGTACACCTCTCGTTTACCGTCCTTATTTCCTTCAAGGATTTGCTTTTGCTCGTTGTGCCAGAGGTACGGTGGATAGTAGCTGTGGGCATTTTTCTGGTTGAGGTAGCCGAACCACTCGTCGAAGCCCTGGCGGTTAGGGATGCCCGTTGTGTCCGGTTCGCCGAGTCCCCATTTGCCGGTGATACCCGTAGCATAGCCGGCCTGTTTTAGCACTTCAGCCACCGTAACATCTTCGGGTTCGAGCGGGACTCGCCTCTGCGGCCCGACGCCGCCCACCTTGCCGGAGTTGCCCCGGACACGGGTATGACCGGTATGCTGACCGGTCATCAGTACGCTGCGGGAGGGCGCGCAGACGGTGGAACCAGCGTAGCATTGGGTAAAGCGTGTACCTTCAGCGGCAAGCCGGTCGATATTGGGAGTTTTGATATGCTTTTGGCCGTAACAGCCCAAGTCGGCATACCCAAGGTCGTCGGCCATGATAAAAATGATGGTCGGCCGCCTTGCTGCTGCACTCCTGCGTTTGATAAGCTCACTCTGACAGCCGGCTGAAGGCATGACCGCAGCCATAGCACCGCCGGCGGCGAGATTTAGAAATTGGCGTCTATTCATTTTTGTTTGCTCCGGTTCTTTTTGGTTTTCTTAGTTCGTTTTTTTGGCCTTGAGATTGGCTCGCGCATCTGTGCGCGCCACTGGTCATAAAGTGCTTTAAGCTGCCTTAACATGTTCGGTTGCTCAGAGGCCAGGTTGTTCTTTTCACTGATATCGATATCAAGATTATAAAGTTCCAACGAGCCTTTTCGATAAAGGAGTTTCCATTTGCCTTCTCGAACGGCCCACTGGTCGGACCCGTCGCAGAAGAAAAGTGCCTTGTGCAGGGGTTGTTTCGTTTCTCGGCGAAGGACCGGCAGCATATCTTTTCCGTCGTATACTCGGTCGCCGGGAAGTTTGGCGCCGACAGCAGCGCAGATGGTCGGCAGGATGTCCAGGGAAATAACAGGCTCATCGCAAACTGTTCCTTTCGGTAATTTTCCCGGCCAGCGCACAATAAACGGAACCCGGATTCCGCCTTCATAAACGCTTTGCTTGTAATCGCGCAAAATGCCGTTATTGGCAAAATTCTTTCTGGCACCTCCATTGTCCGAGAAAAAGATGATGAGAGTATTGTCGTCGGCGCCGGTCCGCTTGAGAGCGTCCAGCACTTTTCCAATCGCCTCATCCATACTCGTGAGCATTGCCAGGTAGATGTCCCGGTTCTCATCCCCTGTATTGAAGCGCTTTATATACTTCTGCAGCGCCTGCAGGGGCCAGTGCACGGCGTTAAAGGGCAGATAAAGGAAGAAAGGCCGTTTTTGGTGCCGTTCAATAAATGACACAGCTTCACGAGCCAGGTTGTCTGTCAGGTAGCCGGTATCGTTTATCGGTTTGTCATTACGATAGATCGAATTATGTTCGTTTGTTATCTGAAGTTTGAAGTAATCATGCGCTCCGTGTCCCAGGAATCCGTAGAATTCGTCAAACCCTCGTTTGAGAGGGCGGTAGTCCGGCTGGATGCCGACGTGCCATTTGCCGATGACCGCGGTGGCGTAGCCTTGTTTTTTTAGCAGGTCGGCGAGTGTAACTTCACTCAGGGGCAATCCGGACCTGGAATCACCGCCTGTATAGAACCCGAAGCGCTGCTGATAGCGGCCGGTCAACAGTCCGGCCCGAGTGGGCGCACAGACATAGGCGCTGGCGTAAGCGTTTGTCAATCGCACGCCTTGCCGGGCGAGCCGGTCGATATTGGGCGTGCTGACCTCATGCGGATGGTCATAACAGCTTGCATCCGCGTATCCCTGGTCATCTGAAACGATAAGCACAATATTCGGGCGCTTTGCTGCTGCGTTTGTGCCGTTGCTAAGTTTACTGTGACAGCCGGCTGAAGGCATCACCGCTGCCACAGCACCGCTGGCCATGAGTGAGAGAAATTTGCGCCGATTTAAGTCTTCCATATTTGCAGCTCCAATTTTGCTTGTTGTCTTTGAGTAAGTCTGGTTGGCATTTTATTTCAAAGAATTTAGGGCGGCCTGGAGGCATTTTCTGACGCTGGAGGCTTCGGGGCCGGCCCGGCCTGGTTCGATGGGATTTTCTTCGAGCGGGTCGGCGGACACATCGTAAAGTGCGGCGGCTCGATTGTGGTCGCCGGGGGCGTAGAGCTTCCAGCGTTTGTCGCGTGCGAAACGGATGAGTTTTGTCTTTTCCGGTCTGGGGTTGTAATGACAGAAAAGCCACTGTCCGGGAGTGGGCGATTTACCTTTTAGCTGAGGCAGGAAGCTGCGGCCATCGATGGTAACATCGCTGGGGAGCGAGGCACCGGCGGCATCGGCAAGGGTCGGGAGGAAATCGCTGAAATCGACGAGGTCTGTGCAGACTTTGCCGGTAGGGGTTGTGCCTTTCCAGTTTGCAATCAGGGCGACGTGTGTGCCGGCGTCGGTGGTGAGGCCCTTGCCTCCCTGGATGACGCGGCCATCAGTCATTTTCGAGGTGATTGGCCTGGGGGAGCCATTGTCGCCGGTGAACAAAAGAAGGGTATTTTCGCGGAGGCCGAGCTCGTTGAGCTTGCGGACGATGCGTCCGATGATTTTGTCCATGTAGGCGACCATGTCAGCGAAGAACTTTTTGTTGTTCGCTTTGCGTCCCCACTCGGGGCTGTCCGGTGTTGGTACGAAGGGGCCGTGGGTCAGGGCCATCGGATAGTAGAGCACGAACGGGTTGGATTTTTTGGATTTGTGGCGTTCCAAATAAGCGCAGATGTGGTCGCAGAAGATGTCGGGGCCATATTTGCCATCGAGGTCCTTGAGCGGTTTGCCGTTGTGTATTATTTTTGGGCTGCGGTAGCGTGAGTCTTTTGGAGCGAAAGCGTCTTCCATATGCCAGAGGCAATACTCGTCGAAGCCGGCGTCGTAGGGGCCGTTGGCGGCGCGGCCGATGAGCTGCCACTTGCCGACGATGCAGGTGTCGTAGCCGGCGGTTTTGAGTACGTGGGCGAAGGTTTTTTCGGTGAAGTCGAAGTGGCCGAACTTGATGTAGTTGCGGGCGTTGGACCTGCCGGTCATAATCTTTACACGGGATGGTGTGCAAAGCGGCTGAGCGTAACAATGGTCAAAACGCATGCCGGTTGCGCCTAACCGGTCAAGGAAAGGCGTTTTATAGAATGCGCTGCCGTAACAGCCGAGACACTCGTAGCCGAGGTCGTCGGCCATTATAAGGATGATGTTGGGTTTGTCTGCAAGCGTCTCGGGTGTGGACGGTATAGATATGCTGTTGCATCCTTGTGAAGTCAGCGCCGCGACTGCGCCGCCGGCTGCAAGTGAGAGAAATTCGCGTCGACTCACCCCGTTAGAAATCTTTGCTTTTTGTTCTGTTAAAAGTTGACGACTTACTTCCAACGGGGCTTGTTCTGTGTCCTTGTCCAC
>JAUVYZ010000086.1 GCA_030602845.1 Phycisphaerae bacterium
CGGTCGGCCAACTCGGCGGCCTGGTGCCCATCGACCTGCTCGTAGAGGGTGTTGAACTCATCGAACCCGATGTAGATACCCTTGGCGCCCAGAAAATCTTGCTCTTGGCCCGACTTGCCACGTCCGACAATCAAGAACCGCGAGTTCTTGAACTGCCCAACGGCCTGACCGATGTCGGTGAGCTTGACGCGGTCCTCGAGGCACTTCATCTCGCCGACCGGGGCGAAGGTCTTCCGGTAAACGTCTTGGCACTTTTGGGCGAACACCTCGGGCCTGGTGCCGGCCTTCAGAACCGCAAAGCAGCGGGCCACCGCTACCAAATCGCTCATCCGTGTGGTCGCCACGCCACAGGCCGGAATGGCCTCCCGGCAAAGCCTGCTGTAACCGACCATGAACACACCCGACCCGCCCAGGTATTCATCGGCCACGACCATCGGCTTGCCGAGTTTCCCGATCGCTGTGATCGCCCCCGTGAGGGGCCAGGTCAGGGTGACGACGTAGACCAGATAGCCGTCGACCTGGTCCTTCATCGATACCGCCTTTTGCACGTCACCTGGACTGCGGACGGCCACCGGCACAAACTCAACCCCGGGACAGCCCTCCCTCAGCAGCTTTAGGATTTTCTTCTCCCGGGCCTCAACATCAAACCCCGGGTACGGCCAGCTCGCGCCTGGCTTCGACAAGAAGACCAGGCTGACCCGAACCGGCTTGTCCTTTGGTTCGTCAGCCGGACTTGTCCCGGAAAGCACCCACCCAGCCGTTGCCAGGGCCATCCCACAGCCCTTGACAAAGCCGCGTCTGGTGACCCCATGATGGCAACCAACACAGCAACCGTAGTGACGTGAATGACACATGGCAAGACTCCTTTTGTACCTAAGCAGCCTGTTCTAACCAGCAGCTCATAGAACGAGCAGCATGATACGCTTGCGAATGTAACCGGAGATTTCACATTTGAACCTCTTCGGTTACATCCGTAATATAGCCTCCTGTCAGTGTATCAACGCCGTCCTCCTGATGCAACGTATTTCTGACCGGAATTTCCGATATACAAGACTTAACAACCTACTAAGACCTCCGATGTCGTTAGATTAACAAATCTATCCCAAATTTTCAACTGATTTCAACTGCCCTCGGCAAATCTTGCCACTGTAACCTGCTGCGCCATTTTGTGTTTTGAGATAGCTTCTTAGTCATTGCGGCGGTGCATGTCGAGTTTGTAGGTAGATTTTTTGGACCTCTACCACCTGTACTCGCGTCACCCCCACTGTTGCTTTGGCAACAAAGCGTGGGGGTGCGAGCAGCAATTTCTCATAAAACCCCACACCTTGTGGTGGATATCGGTTTAAACTATTTTTAGCATAAACTGTTATGAATTGTGCTATCTGTCCGATAAGATTAAATAGACTTGCCGGATGCGACAAATCACATTTGGCAAATTTGCCGGGAGCTTATTTCTGCAAAGTGGAGATAAGCTTATCGGTGATAAAAGGGAGTTTGAGAAGATGGTTAGAAAAGTACTTTTGGTCTTTGCTTTAATTGTTGTGCTCTTTTCATTAATCGGCTGTCAAACTGTCGCGGGGTTGGGCCGTGATATCACCTGGACCGCCGAGGAAACCGGCAACCTGCTGGAAGGCCCATAACAGTCCGACTGCTCAATTGCGTTGGGATGCTTGTTTTGCAATGCCTTGAAGAATTGGGGCCTGTAGCATCAGGCAAGTTCTTCGACCTGCCTTTTTTTAGGTTTGCCCTTAACGGATATGCTTTTTATAGGTGTAGGTTTTTTGGTTGTTTGCTCTATGAGCCGGGCTTGCCGTAGGGAAACACCTTTACCGCCCTCAATCTTGTCGGCTATGGTGTAGCTTTCAACTATTGCCAATAAGCTCAGCAAAAAGCTCAGCGTGCTCTCTGCACCTTGATTGCTGTTAACCCCGTCGGCAATTAAGCCATCGCAGCATCCTTTCGTTCTAAAGTCGTAGAGCGGAATATGCAGGTCGTTTTCTCCCAGAAACCAGTCGAACGCTTTTCTTTGCAGTGTCAAATATCTACTGTTTTGTGTGGCATCATAAGCGGGCCTTAACATCATAACCGTACTTGCAGCTTCTATCGGCTGCTGGTCAAATGCAGCTTTTGTCTTTCCGCGTTCGTACCATCCCTTGCAGCCCACAAAGCTGAAATGTTCGCCATTGAAAGTATTTGACAGCAGAAATTCACACGTTTTTTCCGCAGCTTCGATGTATTTCTTGTCCCCAAAAGTCAGGCCGGCAACAAATAACGCGTGCGGCAAAACGGCGTTGTCGTAAGTTAGTGTGTCCTCAAACCACTGCCAGTCAGGGAGACTGTTTTCTTCGTACTGTGCTATCAATCCGTCTGCAGCTATTGCCAGTTGGCGTTTGATGTCACTGGCTCCGGGAAACTGCTTGAGGTAATCGCTCATACCAAGTATTGAATACGCCATACCCCTTGGGTATTGCTTCTTCACATGTTTTACGGACATGTCAAAACAGTCTTTGATTATCGATAAATACGATGGCGAAGGCGGTTTTGCCATGACCGTTCCAAGCGCCCACAATACTCTGCCGAGAGCATCATTGACAGGCTCATTTTTTACCCACGTTCTGTCGAAATTCATAAAGTTTCTCACTGAGCCGTCCTTATTTTGTGAATGCAGAATAAAGGACAGATATATATCGAAAAGCTCCAGAGCGCCTGGCTCGGGATATTGCGAGTAGTACTTGGTCATTGCAATTACTGCTCTTGCGTTGTCGTCTGTGCAGTAGCCGTATTTACGATTTGGTATCGTGAATTTGGCGTGCTGGTACAAACCCGTATCGTCGGTTAGTCTTTTCAAGTGTGCTGACGACGGCTCAGGAACTTCAATAGTTGATATTGTTTTGGCCATTGAAGGCGCAATTCTGGCGGCAATACGCACGGGCAGGCGTTTTGCGCTGAATAATTTCCAGTAGGCCTGCCCGATTTTCGGCCACGTTCGCGACCTGCCGTACTCGTAAGCACGTCTTCGCAGTGAATAAAACAGCGAATCATCCTGAAGGATTTCTATTATTGCCTCAGCCGTTTGCTCCGAATCGTCGAAGTTCACAAGTTTGCCTCGACCGTCGGCCAGCAGTTCCATTGCCGCCCAGTAAGGCGTCGAGACCACCGCTTTGCCTGTCCCGACCGCAAAGGACAACGTGCCGCTGGTCAGTTGTTCCCTGCTTAGATATGGAGTAACATAAATGTCGGCTGAGCATAAAAAGTTGTGCAGTTCTTCGTTACTTACAAACCTGTTGTGAAAAATCACATGTTCCTTCAAGCCCAGTTCTTTTATTATTCGCTGTAAGCTGAATCTATAGGATTCGCCATCGTGTTTTAATACGGTTGGATGTGTCATTCCCAGTACTATGTACAGAACGGACGGGTCGGCCTCGATTATAGCCGGCATCGCCTTTAGCATGACCTCTATGCCTTTCTTTTTGTTAAGCAGCCCGAATGTCAAAATCGTTCTTCGCCCTTCCATACCGAATTTGTGCTTGTAGTAGTTGCTGTCAACGAAAGGTAAATCCGGTATCCCGTGAGCAATCAGTTGAACTTTTTTGCCCGATATGCCGTAAACGTCACGCAGCATATCGACTCCGCGTTCGTTCATAGTGATTACCTTGTAGGAGGCGTTGCACACATCCACTAACGACTTATGGTAAGCCGGGTTTGGGTCATCGAGGACCGTATGAAGGGTCATTATTGTGGGGGGCTTTAGTCTGTCGAGCAGCAAGCTCAGGTACGAGCCGGCGTCGCCACCGAACAGACCAAATTCGTGCTGCACAGAAACCACGTCAACATGGCTGAAATTGATATAATCCGCGGCGCAGATGTAATCGCTTTTTACGTTTTGGCGGATTTCAAATTTAACCGGGTCGTTGTATTTATGGTCTTCCGACCGCATTGCGACCACCAGCGGCTCGAATTCGCCCTTGGCGGCTGTTGCTGTATTACTGATAAGGTCAGAGGTGAAAGTCGCAATTCCACATTTTCTTGGCAGGGAAGAAGAAATAAACGCCACTTTTTTTGTGGAACCTTTTGCCATCCCTAACATCCCGTTTTAATAGCTGCAATATAAGCCCTGCTATTTTAAGCGCAGTTGATAAAGCTGTCAAGCAAATTGACTGTTGAGCTTTGTTGCAAAATATGTTTTTTCGGTCGGATGGATTGATTATGTGCTGTTAGCAGTGCCAAAAAGGGTGAATTTACAAAATTTTTCAGTTTTTTTGCTATTTTTTCAGTTTTTTTGTAAACAAACGTCGATAATTTCGTATAATATACTACTAATGTCGTAGGAATAATGGAGATTAGTTATGAGGCTTTCGACTCGCACAAGATATGGGATAAGGGCCATGTTAGAGCTGGCTGAAAACGTCGGCAGGGGGCCTTTGCAGCTTAGAATCATCGCACGCCGACAGGATATATCCGTCAAATACCTCGACCAGTTAATGGCAATACTCAAATCAGCAGGATTTGTCAGAAGTATCAGAGGCTCTAAAGGCGGCTATATGCTTGCCAAAGCCCCAGTTCAGATTAAACTTAGCGATGTTTTCTGTTGCCTGGAGGGCCCTGTCGTTACCGTTGAATGTACTGAGAACGAAAATTACTGTGCTCGCGCTGCTGATTGTGTGGCCAGGCAGGTCTGGACCCAGCTGCAGGAGGCCGTTATGGCTGTCCTGCAATCGATAACATTCCAGGACTTGGTTGATAGGACGAAAGATAAAAAAGCCTTGAATTATCAAATATAGACAGAAGGGGAAATGATGGGTGCTATAATCGAAGATATCACCGCTGCGGTTGGTCATACGCCGTTGGTGCAAATCAATAAGCTCGGCTCGGACAAAGCGGCCATTCTCGCAAAGCTTGAATCATTCAATCCCTGCGGCAGTGTAAAAGACAGGATTGCATTGTCAATGATAGAGGCCGCAGAAAAGGATGGTCTGATAAAACCGGACACGGTTATAATCGAACCGACCAGCGGCAATACCGGCATAGGGCTTGCCTTCATCTGTGCTGCAAAGGGCTGCCGGTTAATACTGACTATGCCCGAATCGATGAGCATTGAGAGAAGAAAGTTGTTGCAGTTGTTTGGTGCGGAAATTGTACTGACGCCGGCCGAGCGCGGTATGACCGGAGCTGTGGAAGAGGCCGAACAACTCGTCGCACAGAATACCAATGCCTTTATGCCGCAGCAGTTTAACAACCCTGCAAATCCGCAAATTCACAGGGAAACCACCGCCGAAGAGATTTGGGATGATACCGGTCATAAGATTGACATCTTTGTCTCCGGCGTCGGGACCGGCGGAACGTTGACCGGATGCGGCGAAGTGTTAAAGCAGCGCAACAAAGACTTAAAAGTGGTGGCGGTCGAGCCGAAAGATTCGCCCGTACTTTCCGGTGGCAAACCAGGCCCGCATAAGATACAGGGTATCGGTGCCGGATTCGTGCCGGATGTGATAAATGTCGAGATAATCGACGAAATTATACAGGTCTCCAATGATGACGCTGTGGAAACGGCCCGGCAGTTAGCGCTGAAAGAGGGAATTTTGGCCGGTATAAGCTCAGGCGCTGCAATGTGGGCCGCAGTACAGCTTTCACAGCGGCCGGAAAACCAGAGCAAAACAATAGTGGTAATTTTACCCGATACCGGAGAAAGATATATCTCCACCGATATGTTTAAGTGACTATAGTGCAGGTAAATAGCAAAGGACACAGAGCCACGACCGTGAGGGAGTGGTAAATAAGTTCTTCACGGGAATGACAAAGGGAGCAGGACTCTGACAATGCCAAAGAACAAGTTGACCGACAAGAAAATCGAAAATCTGGTTGGCGAAATTACCCGCACGTATAAGGGCGATTCCGGCATAAATTTTATCGATGCCTCTGACCTGCCGGTGAGAGCCGAGATTCTGGAAATCCTTGATTTGCTTTTTGAAGTGCTTTTTCCGGGCTACACCGGCAGAAGGACGGTTACAAAATCAAATATCAATTTCATCGTCGGCGATATCCTCTGCCAGGTCTATACCGACCTTGCCGGACAGATAGAGCGAGCTTATAAGTATCGCTGCAGAATGGAAAAGTGTGACAGCGGCGGATGCCGAACAATGGCCGAGGACGTTACCCGGCATTTGTTGGCTCAACTGCCCAAAATCAGACAGCTGTTGAAAGGTGACGTCGCTGCGGCTTTTGATGGAGACCCCGCCGCAAAGTCTTACGAGGAAATTGTGATAAGTTATCCCTGCATCATAGCGATTGCAACGTTTCGTATCGCCCACGAATTGTATCTGAAACAGGTGCCGTTAATTCCCCGCATTATGACCGAATGTGCACACACAAGAACCGGTATTGACATACATCCCGGAGCAAAAATAGGCAGGAGTTTCTTTATCGACCACGGCACCGGCGTTGTAATAGGCGAAACTACCGTCATAGGTAATAATGTGAAAATTTATCAGGGGGCCACCCTTGGTGCCCTCAGTTTCCCAAAGGATGAAAGAGGAAGGATAATAAAGGGCGGCAAGAGGCACCCAACGATAGAGGACAACGTAACAATCTATGCCGAGGCAACTATATTAGGCAATGTAGTCATCGGAAAAGATGCCATAATCGGCGGCAATATCTGGATAAAGGAGTCGGTGCCGCCCGGCGTTACCGTTACAACGCCGAATCCGGATTTGGTTTACACAAGACACTCACAGAAAAAAACAAACAACAGGGCCCCGAACAAAAACAAACAACAGAGCCCCGAACGTAAGTGAGGGGTAGAACAGCTTACAATGAGCAATAAACTAATAGAAAAAATCGAGCAGCTAAAACAAGACCGCAACGCTGTCATACTTGCGCACAACTATCAGCCCGCTGAAATTCAGGACCTCGCTGATTTTTGCGGCGACTCCCTGGGACTGAGCATAAAGGCAGCCGAAACTGACGCCGGGACAATCATATTTTGCGGTGTGCAGTTTATGGCTGAGACCGCCGCTATTCTCTCCCCCGAAAAGACTGTCCTTTTGCCGGACAAATCCGCCGGCTGTCCGCTGGCTGATATGATAACCGCAGAGCAGCTAAGTGAGTTAAAACAGCAGTATCCCGATGCGTTAGTCGTCTGTTACGTAAATAGTTCCGCGGAAGTAAAGGCCGAGAGCGATTATTGTTGCACCAGTGCTAACGCCGTTGAAGTGGTCGAATCATTGCCCGCCGATAGAAAAATCATCTTTGTGCCGGACCAGCATCTCGGCCGGTTTGTCGCCGAGAGAGTCGCCAGAAACCTTGTCCTCTGGCCGGGTTATTGCCACGTACATGTCGTGATAACCGAAGACGATATTAAAAACGCAAAGGCAAAATATCCCGATGCGATTGTTATGGCACATCCGGAATGCACCGAGCCGGTTAAAGAGCTTTCACATCAGCTCCTTAGTACCGGACAGATGCTCAAGTTTGCCGACAAAAGCACGGCAAAACGATTTATAGTAGCTACCGAGACAGGAATGCTCCATCCTTTGGAAAAGCAAAATCCCCACGCCGAATTTATCGCAGCCGGCGACAGGGCGATTTGCCCTAATATGAAAAAGATTACTGTGGAAAAAGTACTTTGGGCTTTGGAAGATATGCAATACAAAATCACCGTGCCGCAGGATATAAGAGTAAAAGCCCGGAAGGCGCTTGATAGAATGGTGGAGATTTTACCCCGTTAGAAGTGGTGCTATTAGGAAACCAGACAGCAAGTGGCTTACTTCTAACGGGGTTTACCGGCAAAATAGTGGTTGCCATTGCGAGGTCTGCGAGGCAGGCCGTGGCAATCTCATCCGTTATGTTTTTAGAAAGAGGTGATAGTATGAGTTTTTCAAAAATATCTGAAAAGCAGGTTACCAGGGCCATCATATCTGAATTCGCCAGAGAATTCGAAGACTACATCGAGAACGATGTGACCATTATCGGTGCGGGACCCAGCGGACTCATCGCTGCAAGAGAGTTTGCGAGAAAGGGGGAAAAGACG
>JAUVYZ010000195.1 GCA_030602845.1 Phycisphaerae bacterium
ACCAAAATCCCGTTTAGCCTGGCCGGTCTTCCCATCGGACACATGAAGCCTTTTCTCAGGTCGATTTTGGTGCGGGGCAATTCCTCCGCCGATGTCTTCTATAATCTCCCCTATGGAAATACCCATAGGCACTTCTATAAGACCGCCTCGTGCTACCTTTCCTGCCAGCGCAAAAACCTTTGCCCCCTTGCTGGTGCTTGTGCCAAGTTTGGCAAATGCTTCGGGGCCATTACGTATAATCCAGGGCACGACGGCGTAGGTTTCCACGTTGTTAATAAGGGTTGGTTTGCCCCAGAGCCCGCTCTGGGCCGGATATGGCGGCCGCAGTCGGGGCATACCCCGGCGTCCTTCTATACTGGCCATAAGTGCGGTTTCTTCACCGCACACGAATGCACCGGCGCCAGCGGCAATTTTCAGATGCAGCGAAAACCGGCTACGGATGATATTGTTACCAAGAAACCCCCTCTGGCGGCAGTTGTTTATGGCCTCAGTCATTCGGCTAATTGCAAGTGGGTATTCTGCGCGGATGTAGAAATAGCCCTGGTCTGCCCCGATGGCATAGGCAGCTATTGCCAGCCCTTCAATAATGCGGTATGGATAAGATTCCATCAGCATCCGGTCCATAAAGGCACCGGGGTCGCCCTCATCACCATTGCAAATCAGGTATTTCTTCGCAGAGTCTCTACGGTGCACGGCAGACCATTTAAGATGTGTTGGAAAACCGGCCCCTCCCCTTCCGCGAAGGCCGGCGCGTTCAATCCCACTGATAACTTCTTCAGGGCTCAACTCTTTTACACACTTTTGCAGTGCCTTGAATCCATCGTTCCGCAGATATTCATCAAGGTCAACGGGGTCGATGTACCCGCAGTGCTCAGTGGCGATATGCTTTTGTTTGTCCAGAAAAGCTGCCACCGGCTGGTCCCGCACATCCACTGAATAACGTGTTACAGGTTCCCAGGCCTTGTCGGTAAGTATCTTGTCCAGCATTGTGGAAACGGTATTTCTAATTTTTCGCCCAATTTGTTCTGGTTTGAAATGCCTCAGCACAATAGCTCTGGCATCGTCTGGCAGGACCTTTGCATAGCGAAACGAGGTCCCGCCAGGCAAAAGCACTTCCACAAGCGGCGCCAGGAAAGACATCCCCGAGCAGCCGACACTTTTGACGACGGCCTGAGCATCTGTTTCTTCAACAGCCTTTTTTAATGCCTCATATACTCTGGCGCTGCCACTGGCCACACAACTTGAATCAAGACATATTCGGATTTCGCCCACGGCCCTATCAGGCGTGAGGCGATGCTCAATACGTACGGGGCGAGCTTTTTCCTGTTCGAGAAAATCCCTCAGCACCACAGGAACCCGCTCATCAGTCAGGTACCCGTATGTAATATCATCAATCTGTATCGCCGGAGCGAGCATACAGCATCCTAAACACGCAACTTTCTCTACTGTAAAGAGCTTCTCCGTGTCGGTATCCTCCGTCTCTGAGATGCCGAGATGTCGCTTAAAGGCATCATGAATTTGTCCACCACCCTTAACGTGGCAGGCTGTCCCGATGCAAACTCGAATTGTATGACGGCCAGCGGGACGATGTCTAAACTGGTTATAGAAGGTAGAGACACCGACAATCGAGGCAGGGGTAATCTCCGTCAATTCACACACCCGCTGGAGAGCTTCATCGGGCAAATAGCGAAAGTGGTCCTGGACGGCCTGCAAAATCTCAAGCACCTTTTCGGCGCCGGTGCCGATTTTCTCAACGGCCTGGTCCACAAATGTCAAATTCAGTTCATCCATTGGTTAAATAGTTAAATTCGCCACAGGCGAACCAATTACTAATTCCCAATACAGTACAGATTCTTGAGACCTCGAATGTAAATTCGACCATCCGCGAAAGCC
The DNA here is from genome assembly GCA_030602845.1 of Phycisphaerae bacterium. GTDB lineage: Bacteria > Planctomycetota > Phycisphaerae > Sedimentisphaerales > Anaerobacaceae > JAUVYQ01. The sequence goes on from JAUVYZ010000195.1 coordinate 1,894, forward strand.
GGGGACGCATGGCAGTCCTCGCCCAGCTCAGATCTGGCCAGCTCTTTATATTCGGTCCCCACTTCAATGATAAACATAACGCCCTTCTGGCTGAGCAGGTACAGGCGATTGCCGAGGATAGTTGGCGAGGCCCAAAAATCCTCTCTCAGGTCCTCCTCCCATAACTTCGTTCCATCAGTAACCTTATAACAGCCAAGCAATCCATCCGTTGTCAGCAGAAATATCAATTCACCATTACTGACCGGAGAGCAGATATCGGGGATGGCCTCTTCAATGCTCCAGGCAATATGTGTTTTAGTAACATCACCGCGGCCGTCCGGCCTTATGGCAACGAGCTTGGTGTATGGCTCTATGGCAAATATCAGCCCACCGGCATAGATTGGTGACGGCGCAATGTCACCGCCCACACATTTCGCCCGCCAGAGTTCTTCGCCGTTAGGATCATACGCTATAACCCAGGGGTCGCCGCAGGTTATTATCTGATGTTGATTGCCAATTTCGGCTACTATCGGCGATGCCCACGAATTCGGGACCGGTCGTTTCGTCTCCCAAACAGTGTGGCCCAAAAACGCATTCAAAGCTATCAACTTAGACTTTTCGTCCTCGACAGCTCCCTGGTCATATTGAATCAGGAGTAAATCCCGGTACATCGCAAGCGAAGAGGCATACCCATACGCACTGTCGGGCGTTCCCAAGTTTTTGGCCCAGACAGTTCTGCCATAAAAATCAAAGCAGCCGATGTCCCCGGTTGCAAAAATGGCACAAACTCGCCGGCCATCTGTCACCATGGTAGGTGCGGCAAAGCCGGTATCCTCGCCGGGCTCAACCGGCTCGGCACCGGCAGCAGCAAGGTTTGGTACATTACCAGTCCACAAGAGATTTCCGGAAAGTGCGTCAAAGCAGTAGACTTCGCGTTCATTCGCATCGGCCCCCGATAGAAAAACGCGGTCGCCGCCAACTATCGGCGAATTATACCCTGGAAGCGGCACCTTGCTTTTCCAGAGAATCCCTTTGCCTGTACCGCCATTCCAATTAGCAGGGACATTTGTAGAGGCACTTATTCCAAGACCGCCAGGCCCACGAAAGCGAGGCCAGACCTGCTTTTGCAGCGGCTCCTCGCCGAAATCAATCACGGGTCTGGTCGCGAAAAACAAGACTGCCGCCCCGAGCGCTGCCAGGCCAACCGTAACTGCCCATCGAGCTCGTATGGCCTGGCGAACCTGCTCGTTTTGACGGTCAGGGAGTGCTTGAGGTTCGGGCAGTTTCTTTTTGAAAGTGGCTGTAACCTTTGCACTTATAACGAACACAGCCAAACCACCAATCAGCAGAAAGCTTCCTTTGTAGGAGAAATTATGCCGCCGGATTCTGTCCTGCCTGATTTTCAAATCCAGTTTGCGAATTTGCAACAAAAGCACATCATCAGGATGGTCGAGGATTTTAAGTTTCAATAACTCCAGGCGTTCGGCCCGAACAGGGTCGAAGACCTTGATTTGAAGGTAATTTACCACAAGAAGCACAACAACAATCAGTGAAAATACCGCTGCAACAACGGCAGACCAGAGTGCGGCTTGATACCATTGGTTTGTCGTTGGGTTCCCGCAAGGCGGGGTCCCTCTAACATCAACGGAATCGTTGTTCCGTCCAGGGGCCGGACTTTCAGCAACACGAGCCTTCATTCGCTATCTCCTACCGTTTGTTTGGCTTCCTTCAGCCGGACGTGCTCTCTTGGACAATATTCGAAACACCGTCCGCATGCCAGGCAGCCGGCCCTGTCGGCCTCGTAATCTATTCTCGTTCGCCTGACAGAATGGCCAATAAGCTTAAGGGCAATGACCAATCCCAAAAATGCTCCAAGTAGCCAACTGCCGGTTTTAATTGCGGCCTGGATATCCGAGGCCTCTGCATAAAGTTCTTTGACCTGTCTTCCTGTTGCCCAAAAAGCCGAACTTGCATCTGTAGTTTCCTTTACTTTGCCGGATTCTTCCAGATTGATACGGTCAGCCAGCCTAACGGTCGCGTGAGTTCGTGACATCAAGTCGCCGGCAGTCGAGACAGCCCATGCGCATGACAGTACTAATACCGGCAAAAGAAGAATCAGAAGCGCCAGCCGCTTTTTGCTTTTGTCATAATCACGTGCCGACCAATCGGCCGTAGGCACTTTGATAGCACCAAAAGGACAGGAATCCTCGCACAGCCGGCACTTTATGCAGTCATCCGGAGTAATAGCAACGTGCCATTTCGAGAGCCGCGAAAGCTGTCTCAGTATTACACCATACGGACAAACAAACCGGCAATAGGGACGGCCTATGAAGACACCTACGAGTAAGAAGCACGCTCCGAGTATGAAAATGTTCAAGCTTCCGCTCAAGCGGAAAAAGGAAATAAACGGATCATACCTGCATATTATAAAGGCACTTCCGGTGGCGGCAAACAGAACCGCCGTCCCCAGGTAAGCATAGGCGAACAGCCTCAGTCCGCTTTCCAGCCAATCGGGGACCGCGACCGGTCGCAACATTACCAGATCCTGGATTGCTCCCAAAGGACATACTGCTGCACAGAAAGTTCTGCCGAAAAACAAGGTAAATACAAGCGGCAACAGGAAAAACACCGCAACCACAATCGGCACGGCATAGTCGCGGTCAAAAACGGACAAAGTAATATTCTGAATTGCTCCTATCGGACAGACACAGCCCTTTCTCC
>JAUVYZ010000145.1 GCA_030602845.1 Phycisphaerae bacterium
TTATCTACTGTCCCGGCAAAACCACTGAACCAATAATTAAAATCTTCGAGAGCTTAGCTGCAAAAGGCAATAATGTCCTGGCCACCAGGGCCGAACAGCAGGTTTTCAACGCACTAAGTGAAACGAAAAAATTCCCGCAGGCGCGATACGAGAAATCAGCCAGGGCAATAGTGCTGGAGCAGAAGAAGCCGGCAGTCTGTGAAACTGTCCTGCCGATAGTTACGGCCGGGACCGCCGACTTGCCCGTGGCAGCGGAAGCAAAAGTTACGGCTGAGATTATGGGGCAGCGAACAGAGCTGATTTGCGATGTGGGAGTGGCCGGCCTGCACAGATTGTTCGGACATCTGCCGAAACTGCAGAACGCCAACGTCATTATTGTTGTAGCAGGGATGGAAGGAGCGTTAGCAAGTGTTATAGGCGGCCTGGTTAGTTGTCCGGTAATCGCTGTTCCCACCAGTGTCGGTTATGGCTCCAGCTTCGAAGGGCTGTCAGCGCTTTTGACAATGCTCAATAGCTGTGCTGCCGGTGTTAGCGTCGTTAATATCGACGGCGGTTTTTCCGCTGCTGTTTCCGCCACCCTGATGAACAGAAAAATAGAGGCAAACAAATAGAATGCAAATAATAAACCAAATTCCGAAATTAAAACCACGGGCGATCGATGCCCACAAGGGCGATTTCGGCAAGGTCTGTATCATTGCCGGCAGTATCGGTATGAGCGGAGCCGCCGCCCTTGCGGGTCGGTCGGCCTTGCGTGCCGGTGCCGGCCTTGTGCGAGTGGCAACGCCCGAAAGTGTTTTACCGGTAGTTGCTTCAATAGAGCCGTCCTTTACTACGATTGCCCTGCCTGAAGACCGTGTCGGCCGAATATCCGCAAAGGCAATCAATACCATCCTTGACGCCGTCAGCGAAAATGATGCTGTGGCGTTCGGCCCGGGTGTCGGTATCAGCGGTGCACTTCAGTCGGTCCTTGAGGCACTTCTCGAACAGGAGCAGCTTCGGCTGATTATAGATGCCGACGGCCTGAATAACCTCACCAAAATAAAAGACTGGCCTGCCAAACTAAAGGCAGAGCTGATTTTGACACCTCATTCCGGCGAGATGAAAAGATTATGGTCGGGCCTTTTTAGAGAACAACTGCCGGGCGAACGCAAACAGCAGGCGGCACAATTAGCACAGCGCACCAAAACCATCGTGGCCTTGAAAGGAGCGGGGACAGTCGTTACCGATGGCCAAAAAGTTTATATCAATAAAACCGGCAATCCCGGTATGGCGACAGCCGGCTCAGGCGACGTTTTAACGGGCGTTATAACCGCACTTATGGGGCAGGGCCTGAGCAACTTTGATGCCGTTGTTCTCGGCGTTTACATCCACGGCTTAGCCGGTGACATCGCAGCAGAAAGAATCGGCCAGGTCAGCCTGATGGCTACCGATATAATCGACGCATTGGGCGAGGCCTTTATGAGAAGCTGAACAATGTCCCATGAGGGGAAGCTTAACACATTAGGTCGTAAGTTTGTTTATAGGTGAAGAAATGCATGCGTCACAGGATTGGCATATCGTCCTAACCGGTGATTTGAAATCTTCAAGGAAGCAGAAAGACAGAGCAAAAATTCAGGAAGACTTAAAGAATGCTTTAGTGATAGTTAATAAAACATTTGATGAAGCAATATCTGCAGATTTTATGGTCGTCGGCGGAGATGGTTTCCAGGGAATGCTTTCCTCGTTAGAGTATTTTTTTGACATCTACTATAAACTCGTTGAGAACATAGGGCATCAATTCTACCTGGGCGTTGGTGTTGGAGGTATATCAACAAGTTTAAGTAAAAATGTTAGCGAGATGGATGGGGAGGTTTTTTACAGGTCTTCTGAGTCGCTGAGTAAGGCAAAGAAGGAAAGAAGCTGGATCGCGTTCAAAAGTGCGTGGTGGGGTGATAATATCATTACCTCATCCTTGAATTTGATGGCAGATGTGGTTTGGAACTGGAGCAAAAAACAAAGAGACATTATACTCTATTATAGAAGCCATAGAGAAAATAGAGAAGCGGTCGAATTGGCAGCTGAAAATTTTGGCGTCGGCGAAAGAAGCATATATAAAACATTGAGAACAGGAAAGTACCATTTGTTGAAAAAAACGGAAGATGCGTTGAAAGAAATGATGAACCAAAAATGGTTCAAATCAAATATTGAACCCAAAAATGGACAATAGGAGTTGGTAAAAAATGGAATTTGCTTTCAAAATCACTATCGTTGTTCTTGGATACATTGCCGTAACTATTATAGGCGCCCGCTTCATCAAAGCAATCCTCCGACGATATGAGAGAGAAATAGGAATCAGCGGCTTAACAGGTGCAGGCATGGTGATAGGGATAATCGAAAGAGTTCTGGTTTTAAGCTTTGTGCTGGTAAGCCAATATACGGCGATAACCATTATTTTTGCGGCCAAATCTATCGCAAGATTCAACGATTTAAAGGATAGAAAAACAGCTGAGTATTATTTAATCGGTACACTTATAAGTATAACCTTCGCTACGATTATCGGCATTATCATTCGAGCGGTTTTGAATGGGGCGGTAATATGACGTGATTCCGTCATTAGCAGATTGGCCAGGGCCTGAGCAACTTTGACACCGTGGTTCTGGGCATTGGCGTGGCCCAACGCTGTATGCCTTGCATCCGAGCAAACTTTAATCGTCCTATATTATCGCCGGTATCAAACAAAAAATTTAAGGGCTGAAAAAAAATTTCAATTCGTCGATTTTTGTTCGGTTTTTGTTAGGGTTTTTAACCACACATTACCGATAGAAGTATTTGCTATTGCACTATCGACACTCTGTCACTCGAACAATTGTCGGGATGCACGGATTGGAAAAAATGGACAGCCGTTTAGACAACCAAATTGAGCCGGTATGCAAATTCGGACCGGGCGGCGATTTTGTCTCTGTTTGGCCAAAAGAGCCGAGACCATCTGCGCAGCCCTTAACGAATCGTCTGACCAAATTACTGACTTCACTAAGCCAGATAATACCCACACTGCTTGTCTCAGGACTCAATACGGCTTCAAAGGAGAGCTTAGAATATGCCGTTGAAAGCAAAGCTCACAAATCAGCTTACCCCCCGCCAACTACAGATATTAAAAGCGATTCGCTCTTTTCAGGCGAGCCGATGTTATTCGCCGACGATTGGCGAATTAGCATGCGAACTGGGCATAAGCCGAAGCACCGTATTCGAGCATATCGCCGAGCTGCGAAAAAAAGGTCTGCTCTCAGCTTCGGCGGGCAGGGCTCGCTCTTTGAAACCAACTTCAAAAGCGCAAGAACTGCTTAACCGCCTGGCCAACCACGGCTCAGACTCCTATTATCAGCCGCCCCTGGGAATACCGCTCGTAGGTAGAGTGGCTGCCGGTTCACCCATCGAGGCCATTGAAAATACTGAACTCCTGTCCCTCAGTTCTCATTTCGCAGCAGATGATAACACATTCGCCCTTGAGGTGACAGGTGACAGTATGGTTGACGACGATATTCGCAGCGGCGATTATGTGATTTGCCGACGCACGCCCTTGGCTAACAACGGCCAACTGGTTATTGCCATCGTGGATAATGAAAACGCAACGCTAAAAAGATTCCACAAGGAAAAGACGCGAGTTCAATTGCAGCCGGCAAATGCGGATTACGACCCAATTTATTCAGACAACTGCCGAATCGAGGCCGTCGTGGTTGGATTGGTAAGAAAACTTTAACGCTGGTTTATAGTGCGCGGCCTATTACTTGCCGCTCTCGCTAAGTTTGCGTAATGACCGCTGTAGAATTCTTCGACGCCATCACCTTTACAATCTCAACAAACCGCTCGACCATCATCGCCGCAGGCCAGGTTTGCTTGGCGCGCTCGACATTCTCTTGTGCCCAGACCAACACCAATGGCAACATCACCGCCTCCACGCCGGTACCCTCAAGCTCGCTCGCTAACTGGGCAAGAGCAGCTACCATTTGTACGGGCATCTTAACCTCTTCCGCCGTGCCGCGCCCGCCTTTGCAGGCCCTGGCAGAACCCTTTACAAAATGCTCTCTGCAGGCCAGCGGCCTCTGCTCATAAATGGTACACACGCCTTTGTAGTGGAAAGGACAGGCCAGATTCAGATTTCTGTACCAGCTTGCTACCATATTCCCCTCATCGAGACTGTTGGGTGATGTCCCTGCTGTTTGAGCCACAAACGACTTTGGGGGTTTTCGTTTCAAAATACGCTGCGCCACCAGAAGACAGGATTGCTGCATCAGCCTCCGCTGAGATTCAGGCATTGCAAGAATCGCCTCCCTCAGCCGAAGTGCTTCCGAAACCGACAGCGGCACAAGAGAACTACAACAAGCTGAACAGCCTTTGCGGCACGGGATGCAGCCCCCATCGCTTCGTATCCTTTCGAGTACCGCATCGGTAATTTTTGTGCAAACCGCCTGTGCCAATGGCACAATATCTGTCAGCCGTGCTTGTCCTTGCCCAACACCGATACGAAGATTTACTGGTTTGCCGAGAATATCGAGTTCAAGACCGATAATCTCTGCGCAACTGCCGTAACTGTCCCCCGCCCCGCTGGGCTCGCCCCCCACCGTTATCGGAAGATTTTCAGCCACTAATAGCTCCCAATCCCCCCGTTAATATTTCTCTAAACGCTGTGTTTGCTGATATCGGCAAAGCCGAACAACAATAGTATAGGGCTATTCCCGATTTCGGAATTCGCAATACATTATTTTTGTCAGAAAAAGGGTGTGACGAATATCTCTAACGGGACATCTGCTCCCATACAGGGCACTTGTTATATCGGATAATTAACAGTGGTACTTAATTCGACAATCTGAAGAATTAACCCGGATATGTCACGGTATTTTGAAGCAGGCATGAGTCCCGAATCACCCTTGCCCCATACGTAAAGAAAACTTGTCCCGAGCCACGTGCTGAGCAGCGTCGAAGGAGAAGCCGAAGAATCCAAATTCTCTCCGCAACTCGCAACGAGTTATCGCGATGTGCCATATGCTCCTATATTAATCAATCACGCGGCCATTGGGATTCGCTCTTGGCCGGGATGCACTATCTTGGTCCACCAGTCGTGAAGCTCAAGACTGTACCGGTGGTTGTCCCACCGGCATTGACCTCATCGATACGCCAGTAGTACATTCTGCTTGGAACCATTGTCCCCGGATCGAATGTTGTAGCAGTCTGGTTGCCCCGGAACGTACCCGGACTGGTCATGCCGAAGTACACATCGTGCGATGCGGCATCAGAACCGGCTGTCCAGCTCAAATCGGCATTTATACCAACCCATCTCGCCCCATCTGCTGGATTCGGATTGCTTGCCTGACCAGGTGGCGGTGGTGGCGGCTCCGGCTCATAGTCCAGCGCTCTTAGCGCATCTTCCAGCTTTTCAATACTTTTTTCCAACGCATCTATGGACTGCTCCTCGTGCTGTATCGCGGAATGAATCTTCTGCTTCGCTGTAACTATGTCGCCTTTATTCAAATCACCGTAATATCCGCTTTCAAGCAGTTCCTCAAGCGCTTCGTACGCCGCCCATTCTTTCTCCAGTTCAACATTAATCCTTTCCAAAACCTCAACCTTCTTAGCAATCGCGTCCTCAGTGCGAATGACAGCAAGCTCATACCGCTCCATCCGATACGAAACCAAAATACTGTTCTCTCCCTCTACATCGCGTATGAAGTAAATAGCTGTTCCATCGCTGCTGACGCAGGGGTGAGCGTTGGTGCCTTCCGGTGTATCAAGAAGTGACAGATGCTCGACATTTCCGAACGGTTCATTTAAAGACTCTCGTGTCGCCTGGAATAACTGGTATTGCCCATTACGATTAGAATCAAAGTACAACGTAAGA